>JASFMT010000459.1:0-3656 GCA_050117455.1 Gammaproteobacteria bacterium
TGCTTTGACCCCATGCCGGCAACAAATTCCACGATTCTTTGATGATATTTTTTCTTCTTGTCACTGGGTTGCTCAGGTGGGATTTCGGTGATCATGGGTTCGGTTTGTGCTGCCCCATTAAGGTTGACGGCGATGGTTATATCTGTTTTATCATTGAGAGTGGGGGCGATAGGAACCGGATTAACGAGGCTGCCGTCAAAAAGCAGTTTGCCCATATAATGATGGGGCGAAAAAATTGTCGGTATGGCGATGGACGCGCGGATAGCGTCAAACAATGGACCGTGTCGAATCCAGATTTCCTTCTGGTTGTGTAAATCGGTGGCCACAGCGGTGTACGATATGGGTAGTTCGTCGATGGTATGGTCGCCAATCAGCTCCTTGAGAGTATCGATGATTCGTTCACCTTTGAACAAACTGTGACGTCTGAATGAAATATCAAGTAGTCGAATAACATCCATTTTCTCCAAAGCGCGGACCCACGTGGAGTAGGCATCAAGCTGTCCCGCCGCATATATTCCACCAATGAGTGCCCCCATAGAGCAGCCGGATATGGATTGGATTTCAAAGCCATGTTTTTCCAGCCACGTAATAACGCCGATATGAGCCAGTCCGCGGGCACCGCCGCTTCCCAGTACGAGAGATACTGCCTGGCGTTTGCCCGTTAGTTTTTTCCCATCCATAAGTCTGTGCTATCTGTTGGTCAATATTACTACATAAACCAGGCCTGTTACTCTAATGATATAAACAGGTTGTTATTAGTCAAGCAAGGCGCTTGCCGTGATAAAACCGATGCCGGCTATTTATTCATTGTGTGACCATATTGCGGTGGTTATGTGTCAATAGTTATTGTGAATTAAATGTGTATATGGTTGCCTCAATGCCAGTTTGTCTCCCCCCTTTAAATCGGCAGTGAAGAATTTTCGAATTTCGCGGCCCATGAAAACAATGAGTGATATTCTCTCCCGCAGAGAAACAAGGGAGGATAAATTAATTTAAATAGCGGCGTGATTGTTTTAACCGGCAAAGCTGTAAGAAAATTCATTGCCGATAGATACCGGTACCCCAGTCACCCTGGCCGCTGCGATGGGCGAAGCAACGCCTGGCAGAATGTCGTAGCGACAACGGTTAATTACAGACCTGCTCGCGCGGTCAATGGCTAGTTCAAGATTACGTAGAACGATGCACCTTGATTTTCCTGGCCTTCCGCCCAGATTTTCCCACCATGTCGCCTGACGATGCGTGCAACGGTCGCCAGACCAATGCCGTTTCCGGCGTATTGCTCTTCGCTGTGTAGCCGTTGAAAGGGGATAAACAGCTTTTCCTTGTAGTCCGGATTGAAGCCCGCTCCATTGTCCTGGACAACGAATCCTTTTTCACCATCAACTGTTACATGTTTCTTGATACTGATTTTCGCATCTTCCACGTGTTGGGTGAATTTCCAGGCGTTGTCCAGCAGGTTCTGTAGTACGACCCGTAGCAGCGACGGGTCGCCATGGGTGTGCAAGTTGTTCTCTATGTCAACAGTTACCGATCGGTTGGGGTTTTGTTGTTTTAACTGTTCAACAATTTGTGCGGCCAGTTCGCTGATATTTACCTCGATCTTGTTCAGTTCTCCCCGGTTGACTCTGGAAATTTGTAGCAGACCATTAATCATCGCTTCCATGCGTTTTGCATTGTTAGAAATTTTCTGCATGAATTGCTTCGCCCCGGCATCCAGTAGATGACCATAGTCTTCATCCAGTGCGTTGGTAAATCCGTGGATGGCGCGCAATGGCGCACGCAAATCGTGGGAAACGGAATAGGAGAAACTTTCCAGTTCCTTGTTGGTTTGCTCCAGGGCGTCGGTTCGCTGTTTAACGAGTGCTTCCAGGTTGAGTTCATAAATCCTGAGTTCGTCCGACAAATACAGGCTCATCAGTACAACGTAAATCAATACAATAAACTCCGAGATATAGACATAGGAGCGATTGATGCCAAAGTCGATAAGCATGTCAAAGACGAAGCCGGCGGACAGCAGGACAATACCCCCAAGAAACAAAGCGCCGCGTTTGCTCTGTGACTTCCTGAACGACAAATAGGCGGCATATGCCATCAATAAATAAATAACGGCAATAACCGTCCATAAACCATACATGGGGATACTTATTACTGCGTTGACAGGGTGCATGACGGTGGCGCCAAAAGCGCGGGTCACCGGTGCTATTCCTTCAATGCCGCTCCACAATATACCGTTGGGCATAAACAAATTCAGGGCTAAAAAAGGAGCGAGTAAAAATGCAATAACTTTTAATGGAATATACTTTTTATCGTGCAAATACTCCGCGGCAAACCACGCTAAGGTGGCAATGGTAAAGATGACGAATACCGTCGATATCTTGCTGATGAGGATATAGGTATCGAGGTCTGTTACCAAATAAAGGTCGATAATGTTGGTTGCGGCATAGGCGGCGAACCAGACGCAAAGAACAGCGAATGCGCTGTGTTCTTTTTTGTGGCCAAGGCGCCAATAGACCAAACCGTGAATCAGGGCCGAATAGAGCAATATGCCGATAACAATCAAACTGCTCATCAACTGGATGTCATACATCACCGATCTCCAGAATTAGCACACCAGTTTTGTACGACATGGATTGTATGACATGAGTGCCTTGGATGATCCACGTCGATCGATAACAATGCCTTCCACAATGTCCGGCTCTTATTTAATTATAAGTGAAACGGTTGAACCGTCGCCGATAAAATGCGGTTAATTCGTTGACCTGGATTAACTTTTGGTCTTATTCAGAGAACCGCAGAATTCCACGAGGCGCCTCCCCTGGATCATCGCGCCAGTGGCAATGTGCCAGTCTAACCGGCGCTTTGCAGAAGCATGACAGGGTACACTATCTACACCGGTGCCCGGGGGCATTAAACATAAGTAAAAGACTCGAGATTTATTGACAAAAAAGCCTGCTGTCGGATAGCGCCCAAAAAAAACCCTCTCTAAGGAGAGGGTGGGGGGATGGTTTGAAAGAGGTAACCTTGTTATTGAGGGAGGAGGAAGGAACAAGAATCACACTCTTTCAAACCCGCCAGGTAAAAGCGTTTAGCCACAATAAATTGTCATGCGGCTTTGGTCTTAACATGCGAAAATTTTGCGATAAAATTGCCCAGGCTCTGTTTGGTGGCCGTTACCGGTTTGGTTAAAAGTTCGCCAAGCAGGTTTTCACCAAATAAGCCCGACAGGATCACGGGTATGGCAATCAGCGGCAACAGGGCAAAGCCACCCAGTGGGGCGGTGTTAACAGCAAGCGTAATGCCTATTAAGGCGCTACCAAAAACAATGCGTGCTATACGGTTAATTGTGTTGTTCATTTTTAATTCCTCGTTGGTTCAGTTAACAGGTCTTAGCAAATTCATGAGCAAGTTGAGCAAGTGTTCTACTGATGCTAATTAAACAAAACCACACTGATGGGAAAATTACGGCAAGATTAAGTCAGGCTTAAGGAAGCGAATGGACTTCACGGCCGCACATTGCCAGAGCGGGAACCTTCCGGATGACTGTACTACCTTTGCCTTACGACATGGGAAACGCCGGGGATTTTATCAAGCACGGCATGCTGGCGGAGTTTACCCGGTGGTGGTTGGCATCCAGTAACGGAGATTTTGTACTGGTT
>JASFMT010000460.1:0-3648 GCA_050117455.1 Gammaproteobacteria bacterium
TATATTACAGGATTTTTTTGATGCACAAAGGCGTCAAAGCGCCACTGGATTTGAAACAGGTGAACGACATGTTGGGTAAGGTCAGCGTTGTAATGTTCTTGTTCCTGGCTGTGGGATTGGCAACAACCGCGCAGGCTGAATTTTATAAGTGGGTTGATAAGAACGGGCAGGTGCACTATACCCAGACCCCGCCACCGGCTGACCAGATCAAGCAGGAAGCCATGTCCAGCAATGAAGAAGACATCAAAAATTATAAGATTATCATTGGCAACTGGATCGGCAGCCGCAAAAACAAAACTGTCATATTGAACTTTTTCGCGGACGGCCGCTTTGAAGACCGCACCCAGACCGGCAGCAGCACCAGTTACAACGGACTTGGTAAATGGGATCTCGACGGTGAGATGATCCGCTGGGAATACGAGTCAGGAAAAGGTAATTGGGACTATGCCCGAGGCAACAAGAACAAGCATTTTTCGTTCATAGAAAACATCGCTAAAAACTCGCTGGCATTGCGTGAACCCGATGGTACGCTCACCGAACTACACCGTATTGGTACCGAAGTAAATGAAGCCGAGGAAGCGGCGGGTCGCCGTAAAGAAAACTGCCGGGAAGAAGTGCTCGCGGATCTTGAAAAAGGAGGCAAATGGAAGCAGCTCATAGACCACGATTGTGCGAAACAAGTGGTTAAGATGCTTGATGAGGGACTGGATCCTAATGCTGAGTTCGATGGGCAAACCCCGTTGACACAGGCCATTGAATCGGGCCGCCGCTCTATCGCCAAACGGCTTATAAAAGGTGGTGCCGATGTGAATAAAGCCCGTACTTCAGATGGTGCCACGCCATTGATTCTGGCCGCGCAGCTGGGTGAATACCAGTTAGTAAACAGTCTTATCGGCGCCGGAGCACAAATCGAAGAGAAAAATGCAGATCAATCCACGGCACTGATCGTTGCTGCCAAGGGCAACCATGGCGTCGTGGTCAAACGCCTGTTAAGTATGGGAGCAAACGTCAACGCCGCGGACCAAAGTGGTATGACCGCACTGAAGTACGCGACCAAACGCGGCTACCATAACATTGTTAAGACGATTAAAGATTACAAGAAATTAACGGGATCCAAGTAGCGGGTTTACTACTATCCGGGATCCCGGTAATTGATGATAATTGACCGATGGTGATCAGTTGGCGTCGGCCGCCAGCCTGTTGGTCGTTTCCTGAACCGCCATGCTGTCCCTTTCGTTGTCCCTGGCTTTACCCGTTTTCGGGCTTGTCCGTGCCGTTTTTTCTTGCTTGTCGTTGTCAGATTTCTCCAGTAGTTCCCTGACCTTGCGTGTTTCTTCCAGCATGGCATTGGTGACATTAATCTGTTCTTTTTTATTGGCAATCTCTGTTTGCAGTGCGTCGATTTCCGTCGTCAATCGCTGAATTTCCGATTCCAGGGAGGCTTCCTTATTCATGGCATCATCGATAATTTTGTTCACATTGATGTTGGCCGATTGCAGGGTTTTGGTAACCACGGCAACAACCACGTCGTTTTGATGCTCGGGGAGATCGCGCATTAACGCCACCGCCTGGTCAATACTGTACTTGCCGCCAAGGGACATGTTTTCGATGGAAAACCGTTCGTCAATGTCTTCGTTGGAGGGTCCGCCGGAGCCTTCCAGCAGGTTGTCCACGTATTGCGGTAATTCGTCATTGTTTTGTTGGGTGGATTTAATTTTTTGAAACAGCCCCATAGTGATACCTCTATGCCAATGCAATTGCTACAACTAACAGTAATAATAAGTAGCATACCGGAACCCTTTTGATTGTAAAATGGTTTGTTATATCATTGAATTTTATTAAACAGGAATCATGAGGGGGTGTTCATGATAAAGTCCAGTTGGCGGAGTGGTTTTATGAATAAAAACAGTGTGTTTTTGTTATGCATTAAATCTAATAAACTGCCGGAATATCATGATATAAAGTGTGTAAAATAGTTTCTGCTACCCGCCCGGCCTGAATAACACAAACGCAGTTAACTGCGGTAAACTCGTGTTCCGTTCTGTAAACCGCGGCGGCCTTTAGCGATAACCACGCAACGGGGCTGCAACCATGGCAAAAATTGAGTCGCTCACATTTAGTATCACCAGAACCTCTTACCCGGTGGGGCATATCTGCCGGATTGACTACAGCTATTACCTGGCGATTGATGCACAGCAATTCCGCCACGGGGATGCCTTCAGTGTTGTGGTGGAATTACACGGTGATGATTTGCTGTACGATCAGACACTGGGTGAACCTGCTTATGATCCGCACGTGGTTGATCCCAATACACCTATGCCGATCAGTCGGCATTTCCTGGTGCAATGTGAGTTGCTCGATGAAGCATTGGGTACGGATAAAATCTATATAAAGCTGGTGGTAAAATCCAGCGAGGGGGAGGTACTAAATGCCCGGTCAGCTACGGTAAAGGACCGATTCTAAACGCTTCGTTACACGCCTGAACTAACCCGGTCTTACCCGCCGCTTCGATGGTTTTTACCGGCCAACGCGGCACTATCGTTGGCAGATGCGGTCTTCATATGTTGGTGATACAAGGAGAGGGCAATGAGCAGCCACGCCGTTAAACAGGTCAAACAGACAGTTTCCGCGTTACCCGTCTCAGAAGGGGCAGGGGTGACCGTTCACCGAACCATTGGGACGCCCGCACTACGTCAACTGGATCCGTTTTTAATGCTGGACCATTTTAGCAGTGATGATCCTGACGATTATATTGCCGGATTTCCCGATCACCCCCATCGCGGATTCATTACCTTTACCTACATGCTGGATGGTCATATGTTGCACCAGGACAGTATGGGCAATCGCGGTGATCTGCGTGCCGGCGGCGCCCAATGGATGAAAGCCGCCAGCGGCGTGATACATTCTGAAATGCCCCAGCAGGCAGCGGGAATGATGCGGGGATTTCAGTTGTGGATCAATTTGCCAGCGGCGCAGAAAATGACCGCGCCGGCCTACCAGGAATTTTCTCCTGAAATGATCCCAACCGTGGAAACCAACGAGCTCGCTGTTAAAGTACTCATTGGCGAATACGCCAATACCCGTGGCCCCGTTATCGATCCACACACTAATGTGCATTATTTCGATATTAAACTGCAGCCCCATGCAACCTTTACCTGTCCCCTTGACCGTTCATTGCAGGGCTTCGTCTATCTTTTTGAAGGCGAAGGTTCCATCGAAGATACGACGCTAACCCAACATACCATCGCCGTGCTCGGTGACGGCGAAACCGCAGAATTCGCAGCCGGCGGCGCGGGGGCCCGGTTGATATTGGTTGCAGGGCGGCCATTGAATGAGCCCGTGGTTCAATATGGGCCCTTTGTTATGAATTCGCGGGAAGAGATTGAACAGGCTTTCGCCGATTACCGTGACGGCGATCTGGTGCGGGATAAAGCCACAGTGGTTAGCGAATAAATAAACGGTTGTTGCCCGGTAGATATTATTGTAAAAAAGCATGTAACTGACAGATGTGTCCGTTAGTGGATTCATTTATGAAATTTTTACCATTCGCCCTTTTCGATTAAATCCTTGAATAGTTGATTGAATCAATAGGTTATCCGGGTGTTTAGCCCAGGTGTCAAAAAATTTTCCCTCGCATTAGTAAAGGAT
>JASFMT010000461.1:0-3645 GCA_050117455.1 Gammaproteobacteria bacterium
GGTACATTCATAGCGCGCTGGGATTGCGTTACCTTTATGCCAATTTACTCACGCTGCAGGACCAGGCCGCGATACGGGAATTTACCATCGATAGCCGGCCCATGGATATTGCCGAACAACTGCTGGTTGAAGAACCGCGGATAATCGGCCTGAGCGTCTATATCTGGAATGTGTCACAGACCACGGAACTGGTCAGCATCCTGAAACAGGTGAGTCCGGACACCATCATTGTGCTAGGCGGACCCGAAGTCAGTTACGAAACAGATCAACAACCCATCATTGACATGGCGGACTACGTGATTACCGGCCAGGGCGACATTGCGTTTCGTGAACTGTGCCAGTCACTACTCAACAGGCAACCGCCACTGCAAAAAGTCATAACACCACGCCCCTTCAAACTGGATCAATTATGTCTTCCCTACGCCTGCTATACGGACGAAGACATCGCCCACCGAGTCATCTACGTCGAGGCATCCCGGGGTTGTCCTTTCAAGTGTGAATTTTGCCTGTCCGCTTTGGATAAAACGGCCTGGGCCTTTGAACTGGACGTTTTCCTGGAACAAATGCAAAGTCTTTATAATCGGGGTGCGCGCCATTTCAAATTCGTGGATCGCACGTTTAACTTAAAGATCGATAGCACGATAAAGATACTGGAGTTTTTTCTTGAAAAAAACGACAGGAAATTATTTCTGCATTTCGAGCTTATTCCGGACCAGTTACCGGATAGATTAAAATCCACCATTCAACGGTTTTCACCGGGGACATTGCAATTTGAAATCGGTATCCAGACGTTTAATCCGCAGGTGCAGCAACGCA
The DNA here is from genome assembly GCA_050117455.1 of Gammaproteobacteria bacterium. Lineage (GTDB taxonomy): Bacteria > Pseudomonadota > Gammaproteobacteria > SZUA-152 > SZUA-152 > JAKEGK01. Next base: position 817 of record JASFMT010000461.1, read on the forward strand.
TCAGCCGTAAACAGGACAACGGCAAAGCCTGTGACAACATCCGCTGGTTACGGGAACAAACCGAGGCACACTTGCACACCGACCTGATTGCCGGTTTGCCGGGAGAGGATATGGCAAGTTTCGGCGACGGCTTTAACCAGCTTGTCGCTCTCAATCCCCATGAGATCCAGGTCGGAATATTAAAACGTTTGCGCGGCGCACCCATTGACCGTCACACCCACACCGGTCAGATGGCTTACAATCCCAACCCACCGTACAATATTTTATCCACCAGTGAGCTTGATTTTACCGCCATTCAATCACTGAACCGCTTTGCGCGGTACTGGGACATGGTAGCCAATTCCGGCCGTTTTACGGAAACATTACCTTTGTTATTGGCGGATAATCCTTTTGACAGGTTTATGAGGTTCAGTCAGTGGCTATTCGACACTACCGAACAAACCCATCGCATCGCGTTACCACGATTATTCGGGCTTATTCATACCGCCTTGATCCAGCAGTTCATGCTGCCCGAAGATACCATTACCGACGCGCTGCTGAAAGACTACGAAAAGGCCGGACTGAAAGGTATCCCGTCTTTTATTAAACACCGTTCGAACCATCCGGTTCGCCAAACCGGGGCGACGGATACCTCCCACAAAGCCAGACGGCGCCAGACCCGCCACCTGGCGGGCAGCTAAAAACTAGCGCCCAAAAATACGGGAAATCATCGCGTCATTTTTCACGTCGGGATCGTTCATCATGTCCCAGGCTGTTTGAAAACCCAATTCCCGATAGGACTCAAATTGTTTTTCATCGAACACCGCTGTACTGCTGGGTTCGTCGGGAAACTCTTGATGACTTTGCCTGTAGCCAAAAAGATCCGCGGATAATTTTTTAAAGAAAGTACTTTTTAAATACAATAACCGGCCAGGAATACCGTCGGGATAAATAATGTTGGCCATAATAAAACCGCGCCTCGCGTAGCGTGTCCCGTCATTATCATTTGTTTTTTCCGGAATGACGTCCTGCAACTGCTCCGAATTGATATCAATCAGCACGCCAAAATCCGCGCGAATTTTTTCCAGTGCGTTGGACAAATCTTCGAATGCGCAATCGGCATCCGCGGTACTGTCACAAACAATTATTAATCGGACTTTGCGCCGCACAAGCTCGTAAAGCCCGAGGTTTTCAAAATGCCCGCCATCGGTTAACTGGATGAAGCGGCTTTTTTCATTGAGATTTTGCCGGAATGCCAATTCAGATAACCCTGGCAGAAACAAATTTGGGATGGAAAAAAACGGTTGCCGATGCGGATCGGGATTCGGGGCCCAGTACCCGAGACGAACATTTAACATTCCCATTAACATGGATAAAAACGGCTTGCGGGAAACACCATCACCTCCCACACCAGTACTGGGATTCACCGCGGCGCCGGAGATGGCCATGGCGGTAGCTAATGTCATGCGGTCTTGCATAAATGAGGAGGTTTCGCGCCAGCCCGTGGCATTACTACCGCAATAAGCCGGGGTTAAAATAAAATTATCTCCCCCACGCCCGCGAAACTTGGCGATACTGGACGACACCAGCACAATGTTGGCGTTGATAATATGGTAAGGCAAATTATGAGTTGCGGGCCGTTCCCGATCATAGCGGCACATGGCACTCAGCTTGGTTTTATCCGCTTTCGCTGACGCCGCGTTCGGTGTATGTTCATATTCCACGACCTGGTCCAGATCGGGCATGAACGCCTCCATCAACCGGTCACGATAATAACGATGAACGGAAATGTAATTGAGGTTGCTGAACCATCCGAATACAGCCACCAGGATAACTAACAACACCGCCCACCCGGAATCGATGGGCAGTAACAAAGAGCAATGATAAGCCAACAATAACAACCCGGCCCACAAAGTGATCGTGGAAACCGCTACCAGTAACCCGAGGGGAACCCTCCCTGCGGAGATATTGCTGGTTTTGATGAACGTTGCCACGGCGCAGATAATACCGGTTACGATCAACAGCACTCCTGTTGACGCCGCCGAGGTACTGACCACACCGGCACCATCAATAAAGGATTGATACCAAAGCGGTAGCACACCGAACACGACGAGAACCATGATCGCTCGAAACAGATGGGTATAGACACTTTCACTGACCCGTCGCAGCCCATAAGAAAAATTGCTGTCGCGGTTATTGTGCGACGTGTCGTGATGATGGTTTTTCACGTCACCGGCAACACTGGCGTGTTTTGACCCTCGGAGAGACAGGAAAAATGCGGCAAGGGAGTACAACAATGCCGATAGCACAAACAGCACTATGAGCAACAAAGCCAGCAACAAGGCAATGTTGGGAATACGGGACAATAAGGGCGACGGCGGCATAATGCCGAAATCGGTAAACCACTGAAACAAAAATGTCTGCCCCACCAGGCTAAACAGCAATACCAGCATGGAGAAGTAAATAAACAGACTTAGCAGTGTGCCTCGAAGTATCACTCCCGCCAGCGAGAGGCTACCGATACCACTGCCTGGAATTAAATACTTGCCGTGCTGACGCAGAAACCGCAGCAATGCGCCACGCAACCGGGGTGGCCCGCCTTCAACGGTGTCTTCTTTCTCCGCCGATGTCATGGGTTGTATGTTGCCCCGCATGGGATAGGTTCCATAGGGGAAATTTTCCCGGTCAACACCTACACTCGCTTTCTGCCAGTCATTGGACAACAACCAGTTCAACGAGGTGCCGATGTATCCTCCACCGGAGACACTGGAAATGTAGTCAATGTGTTTTAACCAGCGGTTGTAAGATAAGGCCTGTAATACTCCCAGACAAAAACTGGCCGACCGTATC
>JASFMT010000462.1:0-3640 GCA_050117455.1 Gammaproteobacteria bacterium
TCGGGTTCTGTGGATCGCAATATTACTTTTTGGCCACCTGTTATTTTCAGCTAATGTAAATGCGTCACCGTTCGATAAAGGCGAACAGCATTTTAATATGTCAGTTGGCAGCGGTTCGCTACTGGGAGATGATTATATTATTTTGGGCATTGGCTACGGCTACTATTTTCAAAAAGGCCTGGAGCTTGGAATAAATTTTGATTTGTGGCTGGATGGTGATCCAACAATATACCAGGTTACCCCTGAGGCGAAGTATGTGTTTCAGATGTTTTCAACTATAAAACCCTATGTTGGTACGTTTTATCGTCGTAATTACATTGAAGGCTTCGACGACCGGGATGCATACGGCTACCGGGCGGGAATATACTGGTTAACGGGTGGCCGCGGATATTTCGGTTACGGAATTACCCACAGCAGGCTGCAGGATTGTGAAGAAAGTATTTACAATGATTGTGAAAGTACCTATTCCGAATTTTCGTTTACCATCTCAATTCGCTAGAAAACAGTACCACACTGGTGGCATAGATGATTTTACATATGATTATATATTTTGTAATTCTATCAATAACCGGCGCATTATAATCATTCCCGACGCTGACTTAAGATACTTCACTTTAAGTTTGCACGTATAAACAATTCCGTTCGGCGAAGCGCGTCTTTGGTTGCCAGATCATCAGCAAAGGTGCGTACATGCGGTGGCCGAAAATCAAATCCCCGCCCCACCCCCGGGTAGATAATGAGTCGTGGTTTTTTGCCCTTTTCCTTTAATGCTTTAACACCTTCCATGATGGGGCGAAGTCGCTGGTATTGTTCGTGTTCGCCGAAAAAGATTAATACCGGTACGTTTAAGTCATTTATTTCCGGTGCATATTGATAAACCTGCATGGGTTCCGGTTTATTGGGATCTTGCCAATGGGGATAAAAAGAAACGTAACAGGCGACTTCCTTTTCCTGCTTTTTATGGGTTACCAGGGCTTTTAGAGTCATATAGCCACCGCGGGTATGTGACACCACGCATGCTTTGTTGCCCTTGATGCCGGATTGCTTTAACAGAGCGTCGATGCCATTGGCGACATCCAGGTCGCTGACATAGTCATGCCCCATGGGGTAACGGTCAAAGAACCGGCCGCTCCAGACATCCGGTGCCAGCACAACAAATCCTCTGGCGGCTAATCGTTTCGGCGCTAACAACGTCAGATCGTCCAACCCCCGCCGGCCATGTTGAAACAGTACAGGCAGATATTTACCAGGTTTTTCCGGCCGGAACAAATACGCGGGAATTTCTGCATCCTTGCTCTGGTAGGTCAGGTGTTCCATCTTGACTTTGTAACTGGTGGGGTTATCCAGTTTCCCTTCTTCCCACCATTGGTTATCCCACCAAAGCTTTTCCTTGTCTTGCGGATATTCTGTGGTTACCCAGGGTTCGTGGGTGGCATAAACGTATTGAGTGATGAAAACGGCGGTTAAGATGATTATCAATCGGGTCATTGTTTAATCTCTCTTATCACTGAAATTAGCTGTATTGATAGTAGCCGTGTTGCGTTCTTTTGGTGGTCGGAATCCTGTAATTTTTACTCATCTGGCGCAGCTTCACTTTCGCGACTAGGTTGCGGTTTGGCTCTATATAAAGTAGACCCAGCGCGGTTAGTTGAAAACCTCGAATTTGCCATTGAAGATTTGGTATAGCAAGTAAGAATCAAGCTTAATTAAGTGGTGTAAGTAATTGTAATAATGTTGTTATTGGGAATGACCTCATATCGACAGCAAAATAAACGAAATATATGATTGACCATATATATGAAATATCATATATTCTATTTTATGAGTATCGATACCAGCACATTCTTTTCTGCGCTAGACAACGAGGTACGTTTGCGTTGCCTTGTTCTTTTGCAATCCCAGGGAGAATTATGTGTTTGCGAACTGACTCACGCCCTGGATCTATCTCAACCGATGATCTCGCGTCATCTCGCCTTACTGCGCGACAATGGAATTGTTGAAGATCGACGAAAAGGTCAATGGATTTACTACCAAATCAACCCTGCCTTACCCGGCTGGATGAAAGACGTATTAGAAACCACCGCCCAAGCTAATGCGCGAGCTGCGCCGTTTACTGCAGACAAGCGTGCGCTCTGTAATATGCCAAACCGCCCCGGCGCGGCATGTTGTGCTTGAAATATTATTTTCAGACTTTATTCAATGAGGCTGCCCACATGAAACGTTTTCACATTCATATCAGCGTTGAAGATCTCAGCAAAAATATTCAATTTTATTCGCAGTTGTTTAATGCGGAGCCAACCGTAATTAAAGACGATTACGCAAAGTGGGCATTGGATGATCCTGCTGTCAATTTCGCCATCTCCAATCGTTCCAGTAAAGTGGGTCTTGATCATGTGGGTATACAAACTGAGACCGACGAAGAACTGAAAAGCCTACAACAACAACTCGAAGCCGCCGGTGTTCAGGGGGTTGCACAGGACAATACAACGTGCTGCTACACCCGTTCAGACAAGTACTGGATTCAGGATCCACAGGGTATTGCCTGGGAGACCTTCCATTCTCTGGAATCCGTACCGGTGTTCAGTGACACTCAATTGAAGGAAACGGAAGGCGCGTGCTGCGCGCCGGGTCTTTCGCAATCATCCACAAGCTGCTGCTAGCGAGAAAACGGTAGAATTAACATGTCCGTCCAATGCGAAGTCGCTGCCAAACAATCCCTTGGCGCGAAAATGAACACCTTTGAACGTTATTTAAGTATCTGGGTGGCGCTGTGTATTCTGACGGGTATCGGATTGGGCCATTTTTTACCGGGTGTTTTCCAGGAGATCGGCAGTATGGAAATTGCCAGGGTGAATCTCCCCGTGGCCGTGTTGATCTGGCTAATGATCATTCCCATGCTGCTGAAAATAGACTTTGGCGCGTTGCATCGTGTCAGGGAACACTGGCGCGGCATTGGTGTTACCCTGTTTGTGAACTGGTTGGTCAAACCGTTTTCCATGGCGGCGCTGGGGTGGCTGTTCATCTATGGCCTGTTCAGCGAATGGCTTCCGGCGGATCAACTGGACAGTTACGTGGCGGGGCTCATTATTCTGGCAGCGGCGCCCTGCACCGCCATGGTATTTGTATGGAGTAACCTGTCCGGTGGTGAACCCCATTTTACCCTGACACAGGTCGCCCTGAACGACACGATCATGATCTTTGCTTTCGCACCTATCGTGGGTTTGCTGCTGGGGATCTCTGCGATTACCGTACCGTGGGATACGTTGTTTTTGTCGGTCGCATTATATATTGTTATTCCGGTTGCCTTTGCTCAATGGTGGCGCAAGTATCTATTGCGCAAAGGCGGTGACGTTGCGTTAAATGCAGTACTCAATCGAATGGGACCGGTTTCTCTTATCGCCCTGTTAACAACACTGGTTTTACTGTTTGGCTTTCAGGGTGAACAGATTATTGCCCAGCCGCTTATTATTGTTTTACTGGCGGTACCGATTCTGATCCAGGTGTATTTCAATTCCGGCCTGGCCTACCTGCTTAACCGTCAATTAGGGGTGGCCCATTGCGTGGCTGCGCCCTCGGCGTTGATCGGCGCCAGTAATTTTTTCGAGTTAGCCGTCGCTGCTGCGATTTCACTGTTCGGATT
>JASFMT010000463.1:0-3628 GCA_050117455.1 Gammaproteobacteria bacterium
TGAATCAGAATTGCAGAATAACAAGCAATCCGAACAACGCCTGGAAAAAACCAAGCAGACGGTGTCGGATGAAATGGAAAAGCGACTGAAGGACAACAAGGTACCAAAACTTGTCTATGATCTGCTGTTAAATCGCTGGAAGGATGTATTGACCCGCGTGGGGATGAAGCATAACTGTTCGGGGACATCCTGGAATGCCTGTCTCGATGTAGTTGACGACCTGGTCTGGAGCGTGCAGCCAAAATTTACCGGCAGCGAGCGCCAGGCAATGACCAGGATGATTCCAAAGCTGCTTAAACGGCTGCGCGAAGGGTTAAAGGCTATTGCGGTTGATGAGGCCGCCATTGAAAAATATATGGATCAACTGGGCACGTTGCACTTGAAGTGCCTGAAAGGCGCCGATGAATTTCTGCGCCAGGAAACGCTGAAGGATGAACTGCAGGCCGCCATCGATGCGGAAGAGGATGACGAGGACAGCGGCAATCCTTTTGCAACGGAAGAAATGGGTGATTATGAGTATTTTGCCGGTACTGATGACTTCAGTATGATTAACCTGACGCCGGAAGTTAAGCGCAGTAAAAACTACCCGGTGGTTAATGAAATGGAGCTGGGCACGTGGCTGGAGTTCAGGGAAGGTGAAAAAGCCAGGCGCGGCAAGTTGTCCTGGAAATGCGATTTTACCGGTGATTATACATTTGTGGATCGGCGATACCGCCTGGTCAAGGATATTTCCATGTCCGATTTAATCAAAAGCCTGGATCAGGAAACCGCTGTTGTGGTGACGGATCTGCCATTGCTTGACCGGGCTATTGATGCTGTCATTAGTACTATGAGCAAGGCGATGCAAGGCGCTAACAGCCTGATGGCGTCGTCGAATTCCTGAGATTAAAGCCGGCAAAGATCAGCCGGCAACCGACCGCCTGCAGTTCACTGGACCCTTGAGGCCGGACACGTTGGCTTATTTCACTTTTTGTGTTGAAGCTTTCTGATGGGTCAATGTGTCACGGATGACGGTATTAAATAATGATGTAACGTGCGGTGAAAATTGTGTACCACTGCAGTTGTTGATTTCCGTCATTGCCCTGAGGATAGAGCGTTTGTATTGACGATCGGGGCGGGCATGGGTCATGGATTCAAAGGCATCGACTACCGCCATAATCTGAGCGCCGATACAGATTTTATCACCCTTCAGTTTTCCCGGATAACCATTGCCGTCCCAGCGTTCATGGTGCTGCAAAACTATATTTTGGGCATCTTCCCAGCCGGGAATGAGTTCGAGCATATTTGCCGATAGTGCCGGATGCATCTGCATTTGCTCGATTTCCTGGGCACTGAATTTGGTTTCTTTCTGCCACAGGCGTTCATTAAGAAAAGCCAGTGAAATATCATGCATTAGTACGGCGGTTTTCATTTGAACGGGATCTTCTGCATTGTTCATTTGCCGGTTTAGTTCCAGGGCCAGGGGTAAGGTGCGTTGAATACGGCCTTCCCAGTAGGGAAACTTTGACTCCAGTAACATGGCCAATTGCTCGAAATAGTCGAGTTGTTTGGCTTTGTCGGAGGGCGCGGCAATATCCTGAATGTTGTCCGATTGTGTTTCTGCGGGTACGACACTGTCGATGCCATAAACGTCCAGTCCGTGGGTCTTAATGGTATTACTGGCGATGAGCGAAATGACCTTCGCGGCTTTGGAGGTAACCGCAAGCTGCGGGTGGGTGCTCATGGAATTGAGTATTTCTTCCGCCTGGTTAAGCACGTCGGTGTTGACTTCGCGGCTTTGAAACAGGTCTTCGCTGACTTCCTTGATTTTATCCAGGCACAGTAAAATCAACTCACCCAAAATGGGCTTATACTGAATTTCCCCCTGGCGCATGGCCACCGCGATTTCTTCGACAGCGTGGGAAAATTGGGTCAGGATATTCAGTTGGCAGAGATTGGAGTTACCCTTGATCGTATGCAGAGCCCGAAACATGGCATGAATGGCATCCTTGTCAGACGGGTCTTTTTCCAGCTGGGAGATGCAATTGGCAGTGACATCATATTGATCGTTAAAATTTTCCCTGAAATCAGCGATGATCTCGTCATCCATTGAGATTTTGATGTTTAGGTCTGCCATATCTCTGCTGTCTATATTTTGATTTTACCCACAGCGCCGGCCACGACAAGCTCGTTTCATTTCACAGCCAACATCCAAAATAGCGCATACGCCTTCTACTAGATCGGCCGGTGGAGAAATATCTTTACCATGTGGTGGATGTCTATCAAGGATTAGTCTCTTTAAAAACCATTTATAACAATAAGTTATCGATGGTGCGACGAAGTTGTCTATCACGAACAGGACACTGAGGGCCGTGCCTGATTTTTTTTGCATCGAAAATTCAAGCCTTTGAAACTTTTGGTAGATGCCATTAAGTTCGTGGCGATGACAGCCGTTGAAATTTCGTTATAACGGCTTGTCAGAGCTATCTCGACGCGCAGTCCCGGCCATTGGAATATCCTCCACGCACCGCAGGCGTTATTTTGACTACACTATGGTTTAGCCGGTAAGGCTTTTACAGTAGTAACCAGTAGTATCGGATACCAAAACCAAGCAAATTGTTGATCATGTCCGGTCATTCCCAAAATAACAATCAGCTGTTTCTTGCCATTGATCAGGGTGGCGGTTCATCCCGCGCACTGGTGTTTGATTCCCGGGCAAATGTCGTGGCAAAAGCGCAACAATCCGTTAGTGTGACAAACGGGCCGGAAGACTGGATTGAGCAGGATGCTGATGAATTGGTTGGATCCATTCAACGGGTCATCGTTGATGTTTACCAACAATTAGGGCCACGGGCGTCGAATATTGCTGCCGCGGGCCTGGCCACCCAGCGCTCTAATGTTGTCTGCTGGGACCGGCGTGACGGGTCGCCCTTGTCACCGGCGATTAGCTGGCAGGATCGCAGGGCGCGTCAATGGATGAGCCGGTTTCAATCGGATAATGAAAAGATCCGTAAACGCACCGGCTTGCTGGTATCCGCTCACTATGGTGTCAGTAAACTGCGATGGTGCCTGGACAACCTTCCCGCCGTTCAGCGGGCACAACAAAACGATTATCTTGCGTACGGGCCCCTGGCCAGTTTTCTGGTATTTCGAATAGTGAATCCGCCAGGAAATTTCGTTGATCCCGCCAATGCATCCCGCACCCTGTTATGGAATATTGATAATCATGGCTGGGACACTGAATTGCTGGAATTATTTGATATACCTCGTGACTACTTGCCCGAATGTGTCGCCACCCACGCAAGCTACGGCGATATCAAAATGGGCGATCACATGGTGCCACTGACCATCGTTACCGGCGATCAGTCCGCTGCCTTGTACGCATACGGTCGGCCGAACCGTGAAAAAGTCTATATCAATATGGGTACTGGTGTTTTCATCCAACGCCCCACCGGCGATCAGCAAATCGATATTCCCCGGTTACTCTGCAGCGTTGTTTATCAAAATGGAACTCACAGTGAATACGTCATCGAATGTACCGTTAATGGTGCGTCCAATGCGCTGGTGGCTGTGGAGCAGGAAGTGGGCATTGCCGGGGATGTTGCGGAACGGCAACTGGGTGACTGGTTCCGGCGATATAATGATCCGC
>JASFMT010000464.1:0-3624 GCA_050117455.1 Gammaproteobacteria bacterium
GCAGCCTACAATTCCGGCGAAGGCACGGTGGGCCGGGCCATGAAACGGGCCGCCCGCGAAGGTAAACCGATTAATTTCTGGGCCCTGGATCTGCCCCGTGAAACCCGCGATTATGTCCCTAAACTGCTGGCGATCTCAGCATTGGTGGCCGAACCTGACTATTACAAGGTCAAACTCAACCCCATTCCTTACGCGCCCTACTTCCGCAAGGTCAACACGCAGGGCCAAATTGATCTGGCCAAAGCGGCGGAACTGGCGGACATCAGTATTGAAGAGTTGTACCAATTGAACCCGGCGTTCAACCGCTGGGCCACGCCGCCGAAAGGGCCTCACTACCTGCTGGTGCCCATCGAAAACGCCAGCCTGTTTCAACAAAACCTCGCCGAATATAAGCCCGATGAGCGGATTCGCTGGAAACGGCACATTGTCAAAGGCAATGAGTCACTACAGGTGATCGCCCGGCAAAACGACACCACCGTGGATATCCTGAAGCGGATCAATAAACTCAAAGGCACCAGCGTCAGCGGCGGTAGAAGCCTGGTTATCCCGGTGGCGCCCAAAGGCCTGAACCGCTACCTGGCCAGCCTGGATAAAAAGCACGTGGATTCCAAAATAACCAGTAACCCGCGCCAGAAAATCGATCACACCGTGGCGTCCGGTGACAGCCTGTGGGGCATCTCGCAGGAATACAACGTCAGCATGACCAAACTGGCGCGCTGGAACAATATGGACGAGGACGACGTCCTGATCGCCGGCAAAAAGCTGGTTATCTGGACCAACGACGGCCTCCAGGACAATGACCTGATGGACGCGCTGATCCCCACCACGTTCGCCGAACCGCCGCAGCGCTCCATTACCCGGCGGGTAAAATACCGGGTGCGCCGGGGCGATTCACTGGCGACCATCTCCCAGCGGTTCCGGGTATCCGTCCCGCAATTGCTCAGCTGGAACAAGCATATCGAACAGGACAAATTTCTACGCCCCGGGCAGCCCATTACCATGTTCGTGGACGTCACCCGCCAATCCGATAATATCTAGTCCAAACCCGTTATTACCCTTTTTCCCTCAAGCTGTTTATAATCACGCTTTCGTTAAAAAGCCCTCGATCCTGAGTGCCATAATCGCTTTTATTGCCCAATAAATAACCAGCCACGCGACTGGTTCTACTGGCCTGTAAATTGCAATTTTTAGTTCCCAAATTCTCGTTAGTTAACATTGAATAGAAACAGCTTCATTACGCAGTCCCGCACTGATTGGCCACCACTGCAAACCGGAAACCCGCTTTCCCCAGACTGGAAAGCCGGTGTTGCCATGGTTTGTTTTGCCGTGCTCTGCAATCTTGCGTTGTTTTCCAGCGCGTTCGCCGACAGCCCGCCCTCCTTGTTGAAAGGTGTTAACTACTGGCCGATACACCAGTATGCCGCCCTTGATGACAACGATACGACCAGCCCGGCACAACAAACGGCGTCGCCAGTGGGTCTTCCATCCAACTACTTTGACCAGCAACTGTATTACGCCGAGAACCCGGTTACCGAACCGGACCGGAAAGGACTGATACGCGACGCCAAATATTTCTTTTTTTACCAATTTGCCATAATTGGCATTTTATATGTCGCACCGGAAGATTTTTCCGGCTGGTCCGAGGAGCAGAAAGACCAGAATCGCCTAGATGCATGGAAAGAAAACGTCGTAAACCCGCAATTTGATTCCGATTTAAATTCCATTAACTACATCGGCCATCCCTACTTCGGCGCCGCCTACTATGTGCGCGCCATTGAACGTGGCTACGATCCGCAAACCGCGTTATTGTATGCATTTGCATTATCGTCGATCTATGAATTCGGCATCGAAGCCCTGTTTGAGGAAGTTTCCATTCAGGACATGTTCTCAACACCCATTGGGGGTGCGCTTATAGGGTACTATTTCATGACTAATCGGAACCGGATTAAACAACAGGGCCTGGAACGCGGCTATTTTACCCGTTATGAAAAATTTATCCTGGGCATAACCGATCCACTTGGCTGGTTAAATTCCAAAACGGAAAGTTTTTTCCGCGATGATGTTGATGTTGCGCTGGTGCCCACCATTCAAACCCGCACGCTGAGTTACCAAAACAACGGCGGCGCCAGGTATACGTCGCATTCCACATCCACCACATATGGCGTCCAGTTGATCGTAAACTGGTAACCGACCCAGGCAACGAACCGTAGTCGTTGCATGACCGGTTCATCTCCTTTACAGTAGCGTGGCAATGGAATCATCGCTACGCCGTCACATGAAACCGCTAATATTGACCAGCATCGCACTGGCTGTGTTGGGGAATTCCATCAGTTCGGCACAGGCACAAAATAACCTGCCCATTGCCACCCGCCATCTCAATCCATTTATATTGCCCTACAGCAGTGCCGCGGCTTTAACGAGTGCAACCGACCCCGTCGCTCCAGGTTCATTCACAAGTAACGTCCGGCTGTTTCTCGCCAATAACTCCATCACCATGGAAAATGCCAACGAGCAAATTACTCTGGACGGGGAAAGCTACGTTACCGACCTTAAGTTTCGTTTCGGATACAATTCAAGAATAGAGCTCGCTGCCAGTATTCCGCTCATCTACCACAACGACGGCTTTCTCGATAACGCCATTGAAAAATGGCATGACTGGCTGGGTTTATCCAACGGACGGCGCAACGACTTTGCCAGTAATCAATTGCTGTACCAATACCGCAAAAACGGCATAACCCTGTATGAAACGGCTGATCCCGAAGGCGGCCTGGGCGACATTGTACTAAGCAGCCAATACAAACCGCTGCGATGGAACACCCCAACCCGAACACTGGCTTACCAAGCCGACCTGAAACTGCCAACCGGACAAGCCAACAAACTTACCGGTACCGATGCCACCGACATATCGCTGTCTATACATGCAACAGACCGACAAATATTCTCGACACTGAATGTGGCACTCTATGGCGGCGCCGCTATCAGTTACCTGGGTGACGGCGACATACTACCTGACCAGCAGGAAAACACCGTTTACAGCGCCTACCTGGGTTCCGTGTGGCAGTTTCACCGAGCTTTCAATATCAAAGGCCAACTGGATTATCACAGCGCCTTTTACGACAGCGACCTCGTTGTCCTTGGTTCCGATTCCGTCGCCCTCTACCTGAGCGGAACCTACCAACCAAGCCATCACCTGAACTTCGAACTGGGCTTCGGCGAAAACCTCCAGACCGACCCCACACCCGACTTTATTCTATACTTCGCAATGAACTATACACCTCATTATAAATAGCTTGTAGGGCGGGTTTATGCCCTTTGGGTGCATTGCCCGCCATTTGGCTTTGGTTTATGCAACTCACATCCCGGCCGAAGAGACCATCAAAAGCCCTACTTTCCTGCAACGAGTAGCCTGGATGAAATGCAATGGAATCCAGGAAAAAATTATCCAAGCCCACTTTTCTAAAGAGGCGCGATGTACAGAGATGTACAACTGTCGTGATAAGCATGGAAAAGGTGAGACCGGGTACCGGTCGAGAAGCTGGCCAGCGCAATGACGAGAGCGATCCAGGGGAGATTGAAAAAGGGTTGCACTAATCCATTCGTCAGCTTGTAGGGCGGATTTATGCC
>JASFMT010000465.1:0-3611 GCA_050117455.1 Gammaproteobacteria bacterium
AGGAATTGCTTGCCAGGACACTGGGTGTCCGGATTGAGCTGTCTGTTAATCTGTCACCGGATGCGCCGCTGGTCATCGTGGACCGTGGTGAGCTGGAGAACGTTTTACTGAATCTGGCGATCAACAGCCGCGATGCCATCAACGGCGCGGGGCGCATTGAAGTATCCACGGCGCCGGTTTGTTTTGATTCGCAGCAACAGCTTTGTTGTGCCGGAAAAGCCGAACCAGGCTACTACGTCAAAATATCTGTTGCTGACAACGGTGCAGGAATGTCGCAGGCGACCCTGGGGAAATTGTTTGAACCGTTCTTTACGACCAAGCGTGCCGGTGAAGGCACCGGTCTGGGGCTTTCGATGATCTATGGCTTTGTCAAGCAGTCCAAAGGCTGTATCGACGTAGCCAGCGAATTGGGAAATGGAACAACCGTAGACATTTATATTCCTCAAGCGTTAGAACAGCAAAGCGCAGAATTCAACAAAGCGCAACAGCATGAGGGATCGCTTCAGGAACCTGTTGTGCAAGACGTGCAACCCGCTGGTACTGCCGTCACCGGTGGTGAGACGATATTGGTGGTAGACGATACGGAAGATCTGCTATTGCTGGCAGAGATGATTCTGGAACAAAACGGCTACCATGTGCTCACCGCAGTAAATGCAAGCCAGGCACTGGAATATATAGACGGTGATGTTCCTATTGATATGGTCCTTACCGATATTGTTATGCCGGGTGAAATGAACGGTGTTGAACTTTGCGAACGAATTAATGAGAATCATCCCCAGATTAAGGTGGCTTTTACCTCGGGTTATTCCGCTGATGTTTTAAAAGCCAAGTCCGGGGTCTCAGTGGCCGGCCGGCTTATTAATAAGCCATATAAAAGTCAGGAATTACTGGCAAGCGTTCGTAATGTTCTGGACGGCTGCGCGCTGAATTGATGGGGTGGCTGCGATATTATAAACAATAACCTTGCAATGCACGTTCGAAAAAAACAAAGCCGGGGCAAACCCCCGGCTTTGTGGTTATGGGTGAGCGATTATCAACTTGCTTCAGAGCGTATGTCTTTGTTTTAAAGTACCGTATTCTTCCACCATCTGTAATGCCGTCAACAAGACCAGTAAGCCGCCGGCGACGATAGCATTCCAGGTGGCTGCAACAATAGATGCATAGCCAAACAACCAGGGTGAAGCGATCAGGATGACTGCTGCAATCAGGTTGACCCATTCTTCCCAGGGTTGTTGGTTGGCAATGCCCAGCTGGGAAACAAAAAATACCACCGTTGCGACTGCAATGGTGGTCATGGCGGCCGTGGGGCTGGAAAAGAATCCCAGTACCAGGGGTGAAACCAGCAGCCAAAGACCGATGACAAGCTCAATGGAATCTTTCCAGCCGGAGGTTTTGTTTGCTTTGCTCATGGAGATCTCCTTTTTGTCGAACAAAGTGAATGACCAACGTTTATAAACGTCGAGGTGCTTCAGTTACGGGGGCAACAGCCAATGAAACGTTAACGGTTCATGGGTATCATTGAGTTATCCGCCTGTCTATCCGGAATGGTTGCACGAACGAATGTGTTGAGAGATTACAAGGGCTGTCGCAAGCAGCTAACTCATTATTCAGCTTAGGAACAATTGATGCGCTTGGAAAGTAATGCTGCAAAAATTAAGGTTATGCGTTTTTTGCAAAAATTACCTTTTAACAATGAGTTGAGTGTGTTGATAAGCGCAGTTAATCAAGGTTATCGAAAATTTCAATTCTACGATCGTGAACGTCAAGTCAAAGCGGCTGCTTTGCTGACTTGCCAAAGGGGATAAATCTTACATAGTGTGATTGGGCGTCATTTGCAGCGCCCTGTTGAAAGCGAAACAACGTATTCGATAAGCGGCAGCGTGTGGGAGGTTACCGGCCGCTTTTCTGTAATATAAAATCCTGTCCGTAGATAACTGGATTATCGGCGCTTATAGTCACTGGAATCGGTGGCACGTTTTTCAGGTTCAGCGATTCGATTTGGTCTGGCGATATACGCAGCTGATATCGGCCAACGGGTATGCCGCTGAACAGATAAAAGCCGTCATAGGCGGTCTTCGCCGTTTCAATGAGTTTGCCGTTGTTATCCGTTAATTCAATCACAACGCCGCGCACCTCTTGTTGCTTTCCTTCAACGTTAATAAAAGCGGTGCCGTCAATTTCACCGGTGACGATGACTGGGAAATCAATCTGGGTAACGTGTCCGGGTCTTAATCTTACCCGCTTACCTTTTATACCTGGTTGCCACAACGGGTCTTCCAGCGTTTGTGATGCCAGTTCCACATCCAGTTCCCGGTACGGTTCCAGGCCGGTAATATAGACAATGCCTTGGTCGTTGCTGGTTTGCGGAATACTGCCCCCGTTGACACGCAGTTTGACGCCTTTTAATCCTGGTTCGCTGGCATCTTTCTGGCCGTTGCCATTTTCATCCAGGAATGATTGTGCCGACAGTGAGCCCTGGGTGGCAACCGCCCGGTAATTAGGTACCCAGGAGCCGGTGCGCGGTTCCCTGCCCAGGCCTATGGTGAAGTTCAGTTCCACGGACATGACGCCGCCGGTACTGTAGCGCGTATTAACGCCCAATGAATAGGCGCCGTGGGACCGGTTCATGTTAAAAAATATTTCGTCACTGTCGTTGTGCAGGTCGTGGGTGATACCCGAGGCGATATAGTATTTCCATAGCCGGAAGCCATCGGCAATAAATGAGGCGGACATGAGCCCGCTGTCCGGCGATGTTTGATAGTTCAGGTTACCCCGAAAGTTGTAGCCGTAGGCGCGGCGGCTGGCCTGCAGGATACCGGCAATGGTATTGTCGGTATTGGTCTGGCGATTGACGGTTAACGTGTTGCTGATTGCCAGTCCGTGTTGTTGCGCCGAGACGGTGTTGCTGATCCGGTCAACGGTAATGCCACCTTGTAACTCGTCCCGTTCGAAGGCAAGGGTTATGGGTATACGGGGAAAAAAGGAAGTGGGTATGGCGGTATCCAGCTTAAGCCGGCTGCGCTTTTCCAGTGGTTGCGATGACTGGGGAAAAACTTCGCTAACAAATTCATCCTTAAAATAGGTTTGTCCCATGTTGACAATGACTTCGCCGATACGGCTTTGCACGTTCCAGTCCAGGGCCGTGCCGCTTTCGGTGTCGTCGATAAGATCGGCGCGGTAAAAAACCGATTGTAAAAATCCGCGCACGCCTGCTTCCAGGTAGTTATGGTTTTTTTCCTCTCCGGTAATAAGCAAATTAGCGTCGATGGGGATACTGGAAAAACTGGTGGCAAGGGACAGGCTGTTGGTGATTCCAATGTCGTATTCAAATACTGTTCGGGTGCCGAAATCCTCGTCGTCGCTAATGGTGGCGCGATAAAAGTGTTTACCCCGGGGTGTCAGTGCCCGGTTCAAATTGAATGTGTAGGTTTCTTCCCGTTGCTGGCCCTGGGGTCCGTAAAATACCAGCCGGAAATAGTTGTTGCCGAACAACAGCGGGACGTTATCAAAGCGGTATTGTCCTTCTATCGCCTCGCCCTGGTAATTCAAAAGTGCGTTATTGCGATAAAGCTCCACTTCCCATCCCGGCGGCAGGTCACCGCGGAAATTGT
>JASFMT010000466.1:0-3608 GCA_050117455.1 Gammaproteobacteria bacterium
TCACTGCCTACCACGCATTCGACGATGACATCATCCGGCGTTAGGCCGGCCAGGTTGGCCGCGATGCGAATAGGCAATGATTCACCTGCCAGTATGCGAGTGTGGGAGTCATCAATGCGCCGCATGGTCACCTTGGGCCATACTTCGGCGATTTTGATTTTCCACGCCGACAGTTCATGGGCCGGTTCGTGCCCGCTGGCGCTAAGTGACTTGCGATGGTTATTGGCGCGGGTATAAAAATGATTGACGTAGTCGTCTACCATGCGTTGGGCGTTAAAATTGGGAATGACAGTGCGCATCGATGCCTTGGACATGCGCACCCATTTTTCTGAATAGCCGCGGCCGTCCCGGTCGTAGTACATGGGAATCAAGTCATTCTCGATGATATCCAGCAGGTCCTTGGCTTCTTCCTGGTTGCGGTAATCGGCATCGAATTCCTGTCCATGAGGGGAGATGCCCCAGCCGTTGTCGCCGGTGTATCCTTCGCCCCACCAGCCATCGAGCACGCTGAGGTTAATAACACCATTGATACCGGCTTTTTCACCGGATGTGCCGCTGGCTTCCATGGGGTATTCAGGGTTGTTAAGCCAGACGTCGACGCCGGAAACCAGTTTGCGTCCCAGGGACATGTCATAGCCTTCCAATAACAATATGCGCCCTTCAAATTCCGGGCGCCGTGACATTTCATGGATCACGCGAATAAGATGTTGCCCCGGCTGGTCGTGGGGATGCGCTTTACCGGCAAAAATAACCATTACCGGACGGTTTTCAATATTGAGAATGCGCGCCAGGCGTTCGGGGTCGGAGAACAACAGCGTTGCCCGTTTATAAGTGGCAAAGCGCCGCGCAAAACCCAGGGTCAGGATATCGGTCTCGCGGGGTTCCACGAAACGCACCAGCCGCTTGATCTGTGCTTCACTGCAACCGTTGCGGCGCATTTGTATCACGGCGCGCCGCCACACATGTTCCATCATTTCGGCTTTAATGGACTGGCGTAAACTCCAGAACCGGTGATCGGGAATTTCATCGATACAATGCCAGTAGTCCTGGTCCGTCAGTTTATTGCGCCATTCCTTGAAACGCATATCAAACAGGTTAACCCATTCCCGCGCCAGAAAGGTCGGCACGTGTACGCCATTGGTAACATAGGAAATAGGATTTTCTTCATGAGGGATTTGCGGCCACACGTATCCTTCCATATGCGATGCAACGCCGCCATGAATACGGCTGACACCGTTCTGGAATCGTGATCCTCGCAGGGCGAGGGCGGTCATGTTAAAGCTGCCCTCGTTGCCCGGGCTGTCCCCGAGTCTTAGAAACTCTTCGCGGCTGATCCCCAGTTGCTTGTCAAAGTCGTCGAGGTATTTATCAATCAGCGAGTGTTCAAAAATATCATGGCCGGCCGCGACGGGTGTGTGGGTGGTAAAGACCGTGCCGGCCGCAACCAGTTCCAGCGCACTGGTAAAATTCATCCCGTCAAGTACATACTGGTAGCAACGTTCGATGATCTGGAAGGCGGAGTGCCCTTCATTGATATGCCAGATGGTCGGGTTTAAACCCACCGCCTGCAGTGCCCGTACCCCACCGATACCCAATACGATTTCCTGTTGAATACGGGTACTGCGGTCGCCGCCGTACAAGCGGTGGGTAATGGAGCGCACTTCCTCACTGTTTTGTGGCACATCGGTATCCAGCAAATACAGCTTGATGCGGCCGGCCCGGGCTTCCCACACTTTGATGGTAATGGTTTGGCCGTTGGAGACCACCGTCACCTGGACTTCATTGCCGTTGGGGTCAATGGCGGGATGGATGGGCAAATCCTCGAAATTGGTGGTGGAATAATGGGGAATCTGGTTGCCCAGGTTGTCGATGGTCTGGGTGAAATAACCCTGGCGGTATAACAATCCGAGGGCGACAAAGGGCAGCGCCATGTCACTGGCCGCCTTGCAATGATCACCGGCCAAAATGCCCAGGCCGCCGGAATAAATGGGCAGGCTTTCGTGAAAACCGAATTCGGCACACAGGTAGGCGATTAAGTCCGTTTCCGGATTCAGAGTTTCCACGACGGGGTTACGCGGCTTTTTATAGGTATCGTAAACCGACAGTACCCGCGTATAGTCTTCCATGAACATTTGATCTTCCACCGCCTGTTCCAGGCGTTCCTGGGAAATGCGGCGTAAAAAAACCTTGGGACTGTGGCCGGAAGAATGCCACAGCTCTTCGTCAAGCCGGTAGAACAGCGAGCGCACATTGCGGTCCCAGGTATACAGCAGGTCATTGGCCAGTTCTTCGAGGCGTGCCAGTGGACTGGGGATTTTCGGTTGTACTTCCAGTGAAAACAGTTTGCCGACCATGAATGATAATTCCTTTGTGCCTTTTTGTTGTAAAAACTGATACCGTTTCAGCGTTTAGCGAGTTGCATTACAATTGCGTTGTTTCGCGATCGAAGAAGCGGGGATTCTACCGCAAATCGTCGTGCGATGTGTCGATGTTGATCAACGATAATGAAAATGTCCAAAATTTACGCAACGCGTCGCAATCAATCGTAATCTGTCCCTGGGGACGGCTGACAGGCATGCCGACAGTGGCGTGACCCGCTATCCGATTGCAACCCCTATGCCACTGAATTTGCGCCTATTAATGGCGCCGGGCTATAACATTGTGCAAGAACATTGAATAATACAAAGACATGTTAAAGACGTTTTTATTCACAACCGAATGCCGGTTTTTCATCAGGTTAGGCGTAACTGGGTTGATTTTGGCGTTGCTCGCCGGCTGTGGCCGGCAATCCGGCGAGCCCGATGGCGGCGTAAATGGTGCACAAGGTGCTGCGTCCAGCCCTGTTAATGGTGCGGCCGTGCGCGACTTTGGTGCCATGGTGAAAATTCCCGCCGGACCCTTCATCGTGGGTAGTAATAAAACCGACGAAAGCGGCAAACAACAGGAATACGGAATGGTGAATCCGCTCTACGTGGATGAACATCCGCGGCAGACCCAGCACCTGGACGAGTTCTTCATCGACAAATACGAAGTCACCAACGCGGAATACAAAAAATTCGTCAGGCAAACCAAACGTCATGAACCCTTTGGCTGGACGCAGAACGGTTATAACCTGATCCCAAAGCGTCTGAAAGTCACCGACCTGGACACATTGCGCTGGATCGGAACCGAGTATTTCAAACTGGATCTGGATGTGACTACTATGTCCAAACCGGAACTGTTAAAGGTCATGCTGCGCGATCAACGGATCAAGGACACCATGCCGGTCACCGGTGTGACCTGGTTTGATGCTCGGGACTACTGCCAGTGGGCCGGTAAACGGTTGCCCACCGAATGGGAGTGGGAAAAGGCGGCGCGCGGGCCGGATGGCCAGGAGTATCCCTGGGGCAATGAATGGGATCCGAATATTACTAACGTCGGCGACAATACTGACTGGCCGGAAGGCATCGCGCCGGTAGGCAGTTTTCCCAATAACGAGTCTCCCTACGGCGTTTATGACCTGTCCGGCAACGTGTGGGAATGGGTGGCTTCGTGGTACCAGCCTTATCCCGGTTCAACGCTGGAACGGGATGACTTTGGCGAGAAGAACAAGGTGTTACGGGGTGGTG
>JASFMT010000467.1:0-3602 GCA_050117455.1 Gammaproteobacteria bacterium
TTAAAGTCGGCACAACTGCAACTGGGCAGTGAAATACTGGTCAACCGGGTTTTCTATTTTCGTGGTTCCGGAGGTTACAGCTATGTGCTGGATGGCAGCAACGGTTCTGCTGACTATGCCGGTGATAACCGAAGCCTGCAACAAACCGGCATCAATAGTGATGCAGACGGCAGTTATCTCACGGATATTGATATTGCCGCGGGTATGCTCATTGTGTTTTACGATGACGAGGTCGGTGGTACGTTAACAGTCATACCGCAATTGGGTTATTCGGTTCATGAACAAAATCTCCTTATCAAGGACAGTTACCAACAGATACCCTCGCCCATGCCGCTATCGTTGCCGGAGTCCGAATATAACAGTCGCTGGTACGGGCCATGGATCGGCGTTGCCCTGCGCTTTCAGGCGTCCTGGACATCCGCCATCCACTTTCGCTACCAATACCATGATGTCGACTACGACGCTGATGCCGACTGGTATTTAAATCCCGCGCTCGCACATCCCAACAGTTTTGAGCACGCTGCCGAAGGCACAGGCCATTATCTGGCGGCCGGTTGGCGAGAGGAATTGAAGAATAATTGGGTTTACGGGTTTGAGCTGGTGTGGCAGCGATGGTCGACAGACAGCGGCACCCATACGTCATTTTTATCCAATAGCTCAACAACACAAACCCGCCTTAACAAAGTCGATTGGGATTCCACCTCTGTTGTCTTCACTATCGGAAAATTTTTCCCTGTATTTTGAGCAACGACTTACCACCGGCTACGTCGGGAAAGCAATAGTGGCGAAAAAATCGTGGATTGTGGCTCGTTATTTTGACAACAGTTTGACCACCTGGCAGCCAAACTAGTACCATATGAAAATATCATGGATGTTGCAGGGGGGATTCGCGATGGAGCGCGATATTGCAAAATAGCAAGAAAAAACATTTTATATTCCATGATGTTACAACACTTCTGCGGCCGATCACGGTTAATCGCAGCCATAAAACAATATGCTATCGGCTACCCGGCTGTCCTCATGCTGGCGGGATTGCTGGTCACCGCCTGTAGTCATATATCGTTCCAAAAAGCTCCACCAACGCCGGGGTTTACTGAAGCTCCCGCGCTGGAACTGGATCCGAACCTGACTACCCCCCTGGCCGCGTTGTTGACGCTGGCGACGGACATTCCCACCCGCCTGGAGGTCACAATCAGCGACAGTAGTCATTCCCATGTTATTACCTTCAATGAATTTGAAACCAGCCACTCACATCCCGTGCTCGGGTTAAAGCCGGACAGAACCTACTCTGTGTCGGTAACGGCTGTTAGCCGGAAAGATGCACGAATAACTTTTGCCGAAAAGCTCGAGCTTGCAACGGATCCCTTGCCGGAGGGTTTTCCACAAATCGTGACGGAAACCAGTAAGCCAGATGCCATGGAGCCCGGTTATACGGTTTTCGATGTAATACCTGAAGGCAATAATGCGGAGTTCGGTGCCCTGATTGTTATCGTGGATGAGGTTGGTGAGGTTGTCTGGTATCAGGTCGGATCACGGTATACCGACGTGCGGCAAAACGACAATGGTCATTTGTATTTTCTTGAAGGCGGTAAATTTATCGAGATGGATATGCTCGGCAACCGGGTACGGGAATGGAAAGCCGTAGGCAATTCCCGTCAGAAAATCACCGCGGCGCCCGTTGCCACACCATCTTTTCATCACGAAGTGCACCCGATGGAAAACGGTAATTTTCTGGCCCTCAGTATCGAAGCGCGAACCTATGATGCCTACCCTACCAGCGTTTCAAATCCGGATGCACCAACCGCCACCAGCAAAGTTGCCGGCGACGTGGTTGTGGAATTCGCACCGGATGGACATATTGTTCATCAATGGTCGTTACTGGACATACTGGACCCATACCGGATCGGCTACGGTTCACTGGGTCCGTATTGGGACTCGTTTTTCAATGACAAAACCAGGGACTGGTCACATGCCAATGCAGTAGTTTACGATGCGAAAGATGATGCGATCATCGCCGCTCTACGTCATCAGGACACCATCGTTAAGTTCCGCCGCAATAGCGGTCAACTGATATGGATACTGTCGCCGCCGGACAATTGGGATATGGAATCTTTTGGATCCTACCTGTTAAAGCCCGCTAACGAGACAGAACATTTTTTTCCTTACCATGCTCATGCCCCCATGCTGTTACCCAATGGCAACTTAATGGTTTACGACAACGGCAACAACCGAGCCAGTGCCTTTTCACCAAAACTGCCGGACTCAGAAAATTTCAGCCGCGCCGTGGAATATGCCATTAATGAACAAACCATGGAGGCGGAAATCGTCTGGCAATATGGCATAAATACAGATCCCCGTTATTATTCCGCTGCACTGGGAGACGCTGATCTACTGCCTCAGACGGACAACGTACTAATTACCCACGGTAATATTTATTCTCGCGGAAACAAACTCGCGGCGCGCATCATTGAAGTAACACATACTACCCCCGCCCACGAGGTATTCAATCTCGTAGTCAAAGATAATTCTGAGGATCCGGAAGCCGGCTGGCGAGTTTACCGCAGTGAGCGTATTACCTCTTTATATCCGCCGTCACAGTGACGATGTTCACTACCGACGACTTTATTGTTGGTAGTCAGACAGAACTGATTTAGCCGTACGCGTCAATTCCGGCAATTGAGCGGCAGGTAACGCGTATCCACGGTGGTTGCAGCCGTACCGCAATCCCAGGCCAGACCGTTTGAACTGGCGGTACCCACCAGCGCAATATCGCCTGTCGTACCGAGATTGGCCACGCTATAGGTAATCGTCGCCGTACTGGCGGTGGTGGAAAATGCAATGGCGCCAATAAAGTTACTTTGTGCCGTGTCAGTATTAATGTTCGCTGCTACTGTGCTGGTCGGCATACGACCCGCCGACATGTAGTAGTCTGTAATATTAGTTTTCGCCGAATCGGCCACCAAAATAATTTCCGAAATTTTGGTGCGAACCGTGTAATCCTGATACGCCGGTAAGCCAATCGTTACAAGAAACCCGATAATTGATACGACAATCATTAATTCGATCAGGGTAAAGCCTTGCTGCATTGCATCCATAGAACTCCTCCACTACTTATCATCCTGGTAACTATCCATGCATCTATTGATGTTACTTACAGCGTATTTAGTTATCGTGATTGCATGAATATCAATTGGGTCAGACTGCGACAACACTGGATTACTTTGCGGCAATTATAAAAATAAGTTAAAGACCGGGGTGTAAATTTAGTCACAGAACATTGCAATACAGGGGACAACGGTTGAATTTGTGCTGTAAGTCGCCTTTGAACTGCAAACTTTAATCATTCGCAGCTCACCAATAACCTCATCACTTTAGATGTTTCGATTCCATTCAATCGGGAAAGCGGTTACCGCTACGATTTTCGTACTGGAGATCACAGGTTTGATGTGATCATTCTCACAGACAAGTGCGGACCCAGCGCACAGTGAATACGGCATCGTTTGCCAACAACTCCTGCCGGTTAAATACGGCAAGACGCAACAGGGTCAACCACACATCCTGGCCGGTTCAACCAGCACGGTACCCAGGTAATTTTTGCATTT
>JASFMT010000468.1:0-3586 GCA_050117455.1 Gammaproteobacteria bacterium
TCTGCGTCTTTAAGACATGCTCTAACTTCCATACTGATGACCTTTTTCTATCTCTACGCTGATATTGAATTATTTGCCTTTACGGTCACCGGAGTGACCTTTAAACGTACGGGTCGGAGCAAATTCACCCAACTTGTAACCGACCATGTCTTCCGTGATAAAAATCGGCACATGTTGTCGGCCATTGTGCACCGCGATCGTCAACCCGATCATATCGGGTATCACCATGGAACGCCGTGACCAGGTTTTAATGGGTTTCCTGCTTTTGTCTTGCGCCGCACCGAGCACTTTTTTCATTAAATGCTCATCGATGAACGGACCTTTATTGACTGAACGTGGCACTGTGCTTTGACCTCTTCAGTTGCTATTTCTTTTTACGACGGCGAACAATCATGCCGTCAGTTCGCTTGTTTTTCCGGGTTTTATACCCTTTCGTGGGAACACCCCACGGCGTAACCGGATGGCGTCCTCCGGAAGTACGGCCTTCACCACCGCCATGAGGATGGTCAACCGGATTCATGACCACACCGCGCACGGTGGGACGGACGCCGCGCCAACGCGTTGCGCCGGCTTTACCCAGTGAACGCAGACTGTGTTCACTGTTGCTCACTTCACCAATGGTGGCTTTACATTCGGTGTGCACTTTGCGCATCTCACCTGAGCGCAGGCGAACCGTTGCATAATCGCCTTCACGGGCTACCAATTGGGCAGAGGCGCCGGCACTGCGCGCTATTTGCGCACCTTTACCGGGTTTTAATTCAATGCAATGTATTATCGTGCCCACAGGAATCTGGCGTATCGCCAACGCGTTGCCGGGCTTGATTTGCGCCTCGGTTCCGGACATCACTTGAGTACCGGCGGCAACATTCTTGGGCGCGATAATGTAACGGCGCTCGCCGTCAGCGTACAGCACCAGTGCAATATGGGCACTGCGATTGGGATCATATTCCAGTCGTTCCACACGGCCCGGAATACCGTCCTTGTCGCGTTTGAAATCGATAACACGATAGTGTTGTTTATGGCCTCCACCGCGATGGCGAGTGGTTATGCGACCCTGATTATTGCGTCCGCCGGAATGGCTTTTGCGTTCAATAAGCGGCGCATGGGGCTCACCTTTGTGCAACTCCGCCGATGAGACCTTAACGACAAAGCGCCGGCCCGGTGACGTTGGTTTTGCTTTCTGTATCGCCATTGGATGAATTCCTTAAACCTTAAAACCTTTTACCTGTCTTTTATCTATCTACTATCGAGCAATCATTCAATCAATCAGTTATACCTGGATTACTCGCCTTCGAGCAGCTCGATGGTTTCACCTTCGGCGACTCGCACATAGGCTTTTTTCCAGTCTTTGCGGCGGCCAAACCGCTGACCGAAACGCTTGATCTTACCCTTGTTGTTCAGCACCTTGACGGACTGCACTTTAACATCGAGCAGTTTTTCCACGGCATCCTTGATCTGCCGTTTATTGGCGCTTTTGGCCACTTTGAATACGTACTGGTTACTGTCAGCACGCAACAGAGTCGCCTTCTCGGTCACGTGATGCTCCAGCAGGACGTTTGCTGCTTTCGAATTAATCATGCGAGCATCCCCTCAATCTGTTTTACGGCGTCAACAGTCATCACAACCTTGTCACTGTTTACCAGTGACACCGGGCTCAACCGCTTGGCATCGCAAATATCAAAGTCGCGCAAATTGCGGCAGGCCAGGTAGAGGTAATCATCAACCTCATCAACGACCACCAGCGCACTGTTCAAACCCAACGCCTTGAATTTTTCCACCAGTTGTTTGGTCTTTGGCGCATCGACAGATAATTCGTCTACCACCACCAGCCGTTCCTGGCGAACCAGTTCCGACAGTATGTTACGCATTGCGCTGCGATACATTTTCCGGTTCACTTTCTGTGAATGGTCCTGCGGTTTCAGGGCAAACGTCATTCCGCCCGTACGCCACAATGGACTTCTAATGGTTCCGGCACGAGCCCGTCCCGTACCCTTCTGACGCCAGGGTTTGGTACCTCCACCACTGACAGCAGCGCGATTCTTGGTAGCACGTGTGCCGCTGCGGGCACCGGCCATGTACGCGGTAACTACCTGATGGACCAAAGCCTCGTTAAAATCATTGGCAAAATTTACATCAGAAACTTCGATGGATTTCTTAGAGGCTTTACCGGTTGCTGTTGTTAACTGTAGATCCATTGTCTTCAAGCCCCTTAGCTACTTTGCTTGTCCGCACGCGCTTTTACCGATGCCCGAACAACGACGTCAGTACCTTTTGAACCCGGTACTGCACCTTTGACAAGAAGCAGGTTGCGGTCGGTATCAACACGAACAATTTCGAGGTTCTGGATGGTGCGTTTCACGTTACCCATCTGACCGGCCATTTTTTTGCCTTTGAACACATGCCCCGGCGACTGACCTTGCCCGATGGAACCCGGCGCCCGGTGGGACAGCGAGTTACCGTGTGTTGCATCCTGGGTGTGGAAATTATGACGCTTGACCACACCCGCGAAACCTTTACCGATACTGGTTCCCGAAATGTCGACACTTTGGCCTTGAGAGAATATATCGATACTGATACTGGATCCCGGCTCGATGTCGTTACCTTCATCTTCAGCCAGCCGGAATTCCCATAAACCGCGGCCCGGCTCGGTATTCGCTTTCGCAAAGTGACCGGTGGCGGGTTTATTGACGCGTGAAGGACGGCGGCTACCGGTCGTCACCTGAATGGCGCGGTAACCGTCTGATTCAATGGTTTTGACTTGGGTGACGCGATTGGGCTCAGCCTCGATCACCGTGACAGGCACTGATGCGCCATCATCGGTAAACACTCGGGTCATACCCGCTTTGCGTCCAACAATACCAATTGTCATCTTTATTATCCTCTACACCGCATCGATTTCGATTGACCGATGCTGACTTTATGTTACGTTTTAAAGACGTTTCAAAGTGGCTGCCAATAAAACCAGCCGGAAATTACAAAAAATAAAATCTGTCGACAGCAAATTTTTGCTATCAAAATACAAATTCTAATTGAGTGAATGCGTGTGCTAGCTTAACTTGATTTGCACGTCAACGCCGGCGGCGAGATCCAGTTTCATCAAGGCGTCGACCGTTTTATCCGTAGGATCGACAATATCCATCAGTCGCTTATGCGTACGCATCTCGTATTGATCCCGCGCATCCTTGTTCACATGCGGAGAAATCAAAACGGTCCAACGTTCTTTTTTCGTCGGCAGCGGAATGGGGCCTTGAACCTGTGCGCCGGTTCGCTTCGCCGTTTCCACGATTTCCCGCGCGGATTGATCGATGAGGCGATGATCGAATGCCTTCAATCGAATTCTGATTCTTTGCCCAGCTGCCATTCTCGTTAAACCTTTATCTGATACTTAAACGTTGGTTAAATTCTGTCAGTTCAATCACTTCGGGGGGCGAATAATATCACCAACCGAAGTGATTTTGTACTGTTTATTCAATAATTTTGGAGACGACGCCCGCGCCCACCGTCCGGCCCCCTTCGCGTATCGCAAAGCGCAGGCCTTCTTCCATCGCGATCGGGGCAATCAGCGTGACATTCATGTTCACGTTGT
>JASFMT010000469.1:0-3567 GCA_050117455.1 Gammaproteobacteria bacterium
CGCATTGCCGCCCACTCGCCACGAGGTGTGTTTACGCATGGGTTCATCATGGCTCAGCTTGCCGCGCGGTTGTGCGTTGCTTGGTGCCGTCATCATTGACCCGCCTCCCGCAATGTTTGCGGTAACGATTGCGCCACCCGGCCAATGTCACCGGCACCTGCGGTCAACACAATGTCGCCATCGTTAACCACGTCCGCCAACACGGCCGGCAAATCATTCACATCTTCGACAAATATCGGTTCGATATTGCCGCGGGCGCGAATGGAACGGCTCAGGGCGCGGCTGTCCGCCCCGGCAATGGGTTCCTCGCCGGCGGGAAAAACTTCCGTCAGCAGCAACACGTCGACATCCGATAACACCTGGGCAAAGTCATCAAACAACTCACGGGTTCGCGAATAACGGTGAGGTTGAAATGCCATTACCAGCCGCCGCTCCGGCCATTGCTGGCGGATGGTGTCAATCGTGGCGCTCAGTTCCCTGGGATGATGACCGTAGTCGTCAATGCATAAAACCTTGTTGCCTTTTACGTCCACGTCTCCGTTGATCTGAAAGCGCCGTGCAATGCCCTGAAATTTTTCCAGTCCCCGTTGAATGGCGTCGTTGGGTACCTCGCACTCCCGGGCAATGGCGATAGCCGCCAACGCGTTCAGCACGTTATGTTCGCCGGGCATATTCAGGTGCACATTGAATCCTTCACTGCCATCTTTAAACACCACATCAAAGTGGCAAGTGGCATTGGTTTGCTTGATGTTATGGGCCTGGATATCCGCTTCCGCGGAAAAGCCATAAGTCAGCACCGGCTTTGAGATCGTCTCGATGATTTCCTGCACCCCGGGATCATCGGCGCACATGACCGCCAGGCCATAAAAAGGCAAATGGTGCAGAAACTCCACGAACGTGTTGCGCAGGTTGGAGTAATCCCCGCCATAGGTTCCCATATGATCAGCATCGATGTTGGTCACTACTGCCAGCATGGGTTGCAGATACAAAAACGAGGCGTCACTTTCATCCGCTTCAGCGACGAAATAGCGGCTCGCCCCCAGCCTGGCATGGGTACCGGCGCTGTTAAGGCGCCCGCCGATGACGAAGGTGGGATCCAGCCCCCCTTCGGCCAATAAACTGGCAATCAAGCTGGTGGTGGTGGTCTTGCCATGGGTGCCGGCCACCGCGATGCCATGGCGAAAACGCATGATCTCCGCCAGCATTTCGGCGCGGCGCACCACGGGAATGCGCAGCTTGCGCGCTTCGTAAATTTCCGGGTTACGGTCACTCACCGCTGTTGAATACACCACCGCATCACAGTCATGGACGTTGTTAACATCGTGACCGGTATAAATAGTGGCGCCTAAGGATTGCAGCCGCTGGGTGGCCAGGTTCTCCTTGATGTCGGAGCCGGAAATGCTGTAACCCAGGTTCAGCAGCACCTCGGCAATACCGCTCATGCCTGACCCGCCAATACCAATAAAATGAATCCGCTTGATGCGGCTCATTTTCACGTCCTGGTAATTGGTTTGGTTATTTGCCATCGCTGATAATCCCTCAGGCATGTGCCGCCTCCAGGCATTTGTCCGCCACCATGCGTGTCGCATCGGGCAATGCCCTGGCGCGGGCCGCCTGTCCCATTTGTTGCAAACGCTTGCCGGTCAACTCCTGTAACAACTTAAGCAATACGTCCACCGTTAAATCCTTTTGCTGCACCAACACCGCCGCATCGTGTTCAGCGAGATAATTGCCATTACTGGTTTGATGATCATCCACCGCGTAGGGATACGGCACCAGGATGGAAGCCACCCCGGCAATGGCCAGTTCCGCTATGGTCATGGCGCCGGCCCGGCAAATCACCAGGTCCGCCCAGCGATAAGCCTCGGCCATGTCATCAATGAACGGTGCCACTTTCGCCTCAACGCCACATTGCTGATAGTTGGCTTGCGCTTCGTCGATATTCTTTTTACCGGTCTGGTGCCAGACCACCGGCCGTTTCCCGGCTTCCAGCCCGCTCAGTGCCTGCGGCACCACTTCATTCAATGCCCTGGCCCCCAGGCTGCCACCCACCACTAATATATGTAGGGGCTCATGCAGGGACCGTGGCTGGTCGCCCTTTTCAAATAAAGCGGCAATTTCCCTGCGCACCGGGTTGCCGGTATGAATGGCTTTGCCTTTGGCGATGGAATCCGGAAACGCCTCCATCACCGTCACCGCAAACGGCGCCAGCAAGCGGTTAGTCAATCCTGAAATCGCGTTTTGTTCATGCACCAGCAACGGCTTGCGCGCCAGCCATGCCGCAATACCACCGGGGCCGGTAACAAAACCACCCATGCCCAGCACCGCGCGGGGTTTTAGCCGCCACATCACGTTCAGTCCCTGCCACAGCGCGTACACCAGCTTCACGGGCGCCAACAGCCAGCCCATCAAACCTTTACCTCGCAATCCGGCAACATTAATAAAGGAAATATCAATGTTAGCTTTTGGCACGACGTCGGCTTCCAGACCACGGCGGGTGCCCAGCCAGAACACTTCGGCGCCCCGCGCACGCAACTCGTCGGCAACCGCCAATGCCGGAAATACATGGCCACCGGTACCGCCGGCCATAATCAGTATTCTTGTCCTGGTGTCATTTGCCATTACGGTTTGCTTTCACTAACACTCGCTACTAGTCATTCACTGTTTAACTGTCACTTCTTGCGACCGGTTTTGGATGTCGACCGGCGTTTCCTGTTGCGCGCTGATGTTTCATCCTGCACCGCTTCGGGATACTGATGGGCAATGCGCAATAACATCGCGCACGCCACGCAGGTGGCGATCATGCTGCTGCCGCCGTAACTCATTAACGGCAGCGTCAATCCCTTGGTGGGTAAAATTCCCATGTTGACACCGATATTAATAAGCGCCTGAAAACCAATTAACAGCCCGATCCCAAATGCCAGGTAACCGGCAAACCGGTCGTCATTGCACAGGGCTGCATGACCAATGTGAAACGCGCGGTACACGACCACGGCAAACAAACCGATGACCAGCAATCCACCCACCAGACCCAGTTCTTCGGAAATTACTGCAAACAAAAAGTCGGTATGAGCTTCGGGTAAATAAAACAATTTCTGCACGCTGTGCCCCAATCCCACGCCTATCCATTCACCGCGGCCAAAAGCGATCAAGGCCTGGGTCAACTGAAAGCCACTGTCAAAGGGGTCCGCCCAGGGATTTAAGAACGAGGTCAAGCGTTCCACCCGGTACGGTGATGAGTAAGCCAGCATCACCAGCGACGTTGCCATCAACAACATCAATACGCCGAATTGCCATAACCGCACGCCCCCAAGAAACATTAGCCCCATGGTGGTAAATGCGATAACAACGCCCGAACCAAAATCCGGTTCCAGCAACAATAAAATACCGATGATGCCCAGGATCAGCATGGGTTTAAGAAAACCCTTGACCGTGGTGCGTACTTCTTCACCGCGACGCACCAGGTAGCTGGATAAAAACACCACCACGAACAGTTTGATCAACTCCGACGGCTGTACATTCAAAACCCCGAGACTCAACCATCGGGTACTACCGTTCACTTCTTTA
>JASFMT010000470.1:0-3542 GCA_050117455.1 Gammaproteobacteria bacterium
CAGCATATTACCCTGCGGGATGATGATAACAAGCTCATCGGCGCGGTACCGATGTACCTCAAAGACAACTCCTACGGTGAATTCGTATTTGACTGGGGCTGGGCCGATGCCTATCACCGTCACGGGCTGGCGTACTATCCCAAGCTGGTGGTCGCAACACCCTACACACCCGCTACCGGCCCGCGGCTGTTAATCGACAAAGGACAGGATTACCCCACTATCGCCAACACTCTCATCGAAGCCAGCGTCCAGCACGCTAAAAACCTCGACGTATCATCCCTGCACTGGCTCTTTACCAACGAGCAGGATACCCAGCAGTTACGCAAAAATAACTTTATGCAACGGACCGGTTGTCAATTTCACTGGCGCAACGATAACTACGAAAGCTTCGAACAGTATTTACAAACACTGACACGCAGTAAACGCAAGAATATCAACCAGGAACGGCGCCAGGTGCGTGATGCCGGCGTACAACTGGAAGTTTTAAACGGTCATGATACAACCGAAGAACACTGGCATATTTTTCAGCGCTATTATGAATCCACGTTCATGAAACTGGGTGGATATGCCACACTGACCGCCGGTTTTTTTCAGGAAGTCGCGCAAACCATGCCGGAGAGCATCATGTTGGTGATGGCCAGACAACAGGGAAAATATATTGCAAGCGCGCTGAGCTTTCGCGGTAGTGACACGTTATACGGCCGTCACTGGGGATGTGAAAAAGAAGTAAAAGCGCTGCACTTTGAGGCGTGCTACTACCAGGGCATCGAATACTGTATCAATGAAGGATTACAGCGCTTCGAACCTGGCGCCCAGGGCGAACACAAAATCGCGCGAGGTTTTCTACCAACACCGACTTATTCTACGCACTGGATTGCCAATCCAATGTTTAAAGAAGCCATCGAGGATTTCCTCAATCGCGAAACCATTGGCATACAACACTACATTAAGCAATTGCAGCAACACTCGCCGTTCAAGCAACCAACGTAAGCAAGCCGTTCAATGGCTAGCTGCGATTGATTCGGCGATAGAGAAAATAAAGGGAAACCGCCAGCAATATAGCAGCGAACACGGTAAATGCTATCCAGTATTGATACTTTTCCAGGTCGGCAATGATCAATTCCAGCGCCCGTCCGAAAAAATAACCTAATACCGAAAACGTCACCGACCAAATAGTGGCGGGCATTAAATCGATCACAAAAAACCGGCCCTGGCTGACTTTTGTCATCCCCAACGCAAAGGGCGTAACAGCGCGCAAACCAAATGCCATGCGATAGCCAAATATGATAAGAAGGTAGTGCTTTTGCAGTAATTCCTGGGCCTTGGACACCAGCGGTTTCCAGTGTGGACGGTTATCCAGAAATTTTTTGCCCTTACTGTGACCAAGATAAAAGAAAATCTGGTAAGTGCAAATAGACCCTAGCAACGCAGATAAAATAACCCAATGCAGTTCCAGAAATCCCTGATAGGCTAAAAACCCGGCTGTGATAACGATCGCCTCCCCTTCCAGAAATATCCCGAAAAAGACAGCAAGGTAACCGTAGGTCGTAATGTAATATTCTATTGAATCCATTTGTGTGTACTGCAAGCTGTTATAACCGGCACAGCATCGAAATCGACGGAACAATTTCTCGGTGCACACTCTAACACAAACAGTTCCTAAAATAACGATTTACAGTATCAATGCGGGGTCTCGGACCGCGTTTCATTATTCAGAAAACAAAAACATTCGTTAATCGAATGAAAATTTCACGCCAGCCGCAAGCACATTGGATCCGCCTTCCACATCGTTAAACAGGCCGTACACGCCAGAACGATGATGGACACGAGCCACCAGTGCCCAGTTATCCACTTGCGGGGGCGCAAAGGTAAATTCCACCAGAATATAGTTAAGCAAACGGGTGGCCCCTTCGTTGGTTGTGCTCTGCGCTTCCAGCGGTGGCGTTTCACTGGCATACGACAATCCGTCACCAATTGCGACACTGGTTTGCAGATAGTGATTCCATGGAAAACGCTGCCAGCGGTAGAGGGCAAGGATATTAAATTCCCAATGGTCCTGGCCATCGTAATGTTTTCCTAGCTGCCCCTCCACTTCCCATTGATGGGAGCGGCTTTCCAGCGTAAATATTTTGCTAAGTGCAGCGACCGCCACGTACGAATCCGTAAACTCAACCGGCTTGCTTAGCAACACATGCCCCAACCGATCGTCACTGTATTTGCCACTGTATAACGTAAGAGCAAACTCACTTGCGATCACCTGAACAGGCGACAGGATAATAAACATCACTGCAAAACATCGCCGTTTTTGCGAAATCGCGTATTCCATCACTACAGGCACCATGTAGGACAATTACTTACATCATAGCAATTGAACTAGATAACTGAGAAGAACTAAAACGTGGTTTCACGTTTTAGCTGATTGTTGAGGAATAAAGATGAATCGTGGGAAAAATGGAGTGCCGCAACAGGCACTCCACCGAAAAGACTGAATGGTTTATTTTAGAAAGGCTGTGACATGCTGATAAAGATACCATTTTCATGGATCAGCGCGGTATTAACATTCACCAGGAAAGATCCTGTGTCAAAATTGGCCCCGAAGCGAAAACCCAGAAAATCATCGCGGTCCGCATCCGCGGAGTTAATTTCCATATCGGAGATAAGGTTCAATTCCATACCACCATAGATTTTTATATCTTTGTTCAGCGGCGCTGATGCAACGACACCTGCCATGATGGAGGTTTCTTCGCCATCCACACTGAAACCATACTCTTCATCAATTAACAGCAGTTGTGCATAACCATGCAAGGTAAAACCCATATCATTGGGAATGCTGCCTCGAACACCGCCACCGAGAATATAGCCCGTATCATCTCCCGGAATACCTTCTGCTTCCGCTTCAATAGTATAGGAAAAGGTTCCATATATATCGAAGCTTCGGCTGGCGCCATAAGCAGCGGTCACACCTAAAAAGGTCCGATCAATATCACCTGAAACACCATTTCGTTCATATTCAACGCTTGAAGAACCGAAATGTCCACTCAACTCCATACCGCTCATACTGGTTTTTGATACAGGATTAACCAGTAACTCAGCAAACGCTGAATTAGCGACGAACACCGAAAATACACCGACAACCAATTTAATTAAAGTTTTATTCATTTTATTGACTCCTGGATCGTACAATATTGCATATTCATTGTAAGCTAAACCGTCATTCTGGATACGAACATTTATTGAATGACGAAATAATGAGAAATTTTCCTGCTATTAAAAATATCAGTGAAATAACATAAGTCAAATCCGTTTTTATAGAAAGGCTTAGTTTGATTTAATTTAAAGGCGATTCAACTGCTATTTAAATAATCTATTGGCGGATATGATGAGAATTAAGTTGTGACTATTTACCCCTAAAAAACCTTGTTTTTTGGACAGAGACACTGCGACTTATTGCTTCATTTTACCAACACATTGTTAACAGCCAATTTAAATGAGGCATAAGCGTTAGCACTCTATCGGACCGGGGCAATTTGATCAATATTCAA
>JASFMT010000471.1:0-3532 GCA_050117455.1 Gammaproteobacteria bacterium
CCACCAAGGGCACAATAGATACTGATTCGAGCAGATTAGTAAAGATAATGGAAGTCGGGTTAGCTTGCAGTGACTGGGCGGTTTCGTTGACGTCTGAGCCGGTAAACGCAATTTTCGAGAATACGCCCAAATTTCCGGATGCATCCACCGCGGTCACATCAAGCAATACCAGACCATCGTGTGAGATGGCTTCGGCATCCAACGTATTGGTAACAGGAATGACAAGATCAAAGGTTTGCTGGTCGTCGCTTCGGGGATAAACCTTTACATTGCCATTGGTGGCAGCAAACGCGGTTTGTCGGGCTTTATCCACAACGCCACCGGAGGCGCGCAGGTCCGAAGCCCGCAACCCCAGAACGGAAAAACTGGTAAAACGAAGGTCAGTATCTTCGCTAACACTCACCTGAACGATTAACTTTTGTTGGTTATCGACAGCGGCGAGACTGACACCTTGCAAGGCAACCGTTGGCCTGGTGGTTTCCACCTGCAGCGCTTCAGCGTATTGCTGCGAGGTATTATCACGAAAATGCAACGTTGCCTGAGGATTAAGATAGCCACTGCCCGATCCCGTAAACCGGAACTCGCATGCAGTTGCATCACTGGCAACGCGTGTTGCCTCGGAGACGGGGATATTAGCGATAAAACTGCCGGCGGCTACATCGACGGCGGTCAGATCCGTACAATCGGACACTGACAACACAAACGCCGCACTGGAACGAAACTCACTGATCGTTTCCGAGGACCGGATATCGACCTGGACAACGGCTGAAGCCAAGGAAGACCAACAAACCGCGAACAACCAACTCGTTTTTATGAGCGTTTTTTTAAGGCACTGCAATGACACTACGACTTCTTATACCGCGACTACTCAAACCACAATGCTCCTTGCCACATCATCACCAGGATGACGCCCAAGAAGCGACGAACACTAACAGTCAATATGCAGTAACTCGCGGTAGTGACATACGCCCAGTGTTTAGCTCCGACCCTTCCCCTCAGGTCGACAAAAGACGTTTCACTCCAAATGACCCCAACGCGGGCTTAACGAATTGACCCCAGATTTTTATATGCTTAAATTCTATGCAAGTATAAAACGATACTCAATTGTATCGATTATTTCAATCAAAACTTGAATAAATATAATCTGTTGCCAACAATCCAATAACTACCAGTTTTTGGCTTTTGTATTCGAGGACAAGTCGTCGTAAACCCTTGATTGTTGGTTGCACTTTAACTACTTTATTAAGCAACCATTAAGGTTCTGTATGGTTCCCTGCGGATATGCATGTCGTATTCTTTGATCTGGATGAGTTGTTATGACTATTGGTATCCTAGATTTCATCAGGATCTACTTAACATCGCATTACAGTTGGTCTGGATTTCCACGCGATGCCACCCACTGAATAAGCGCAACAAATTCACCATGATGCCTACCCAAATTACAGTGTAACTACTTTTTCCCGTAACCAACCACTGTATACCAAAATATATAAAGTATAATCTCTCTGGAGCTTGTTGCCAGAGTTGGGGATATACCGTTGAGCAACCTCACCAAAACCGACTACCGCGATGCACCAACTCAAAGAACTGAGAATGGTTGAGACTAGTAATTTATTAAAGCCAATTTGGGCAGAAACTGAGAAGAGATGGTAGAAGCTAAGATATGGTGCTCAGGAGCGGAATCGACAATTTTGTCGGGAACAAAATTGGACGTGCTTAAGCGCGCCCGCAGGGCACAGGCCAAGGATGGCCTGTGTCAGCCGGCAAAGATAAGACCGGTTCGATACAAAACCGGCGAAAAGGCTAGTTTAACTTTAAGGAACGATAGACGATGGAATGGTGCCCAGGGCCGAGGTCGACAATTTTGTCGGGAACAAAATTGGACGCGCTTTAGCGCGCCCGCAGGGCACAGGCCATGGATGGCCTGTGTCAGCCGGCACGGATAAGTGCCGGTTCGATACAAAACCGGCGAAAAGGCTAGTTTAACTTTAAGGAACGATAGACGATGGAATGGTGCCCAGGGCCGGAGTCGAACCGGCACGGGGGTTAAGCCCCGAGGGATTTTCTTACCAGCTACAGCTTTCGCTGCCATCTTTATGATGTTTGTGGTCTGGACTTTCTCTTCACCTTATTCACAACTGGAACTTAGGTGGGAGCCGTTAAGTCTCTACACGTTCCCGTTTCCGGGCTTCGCTCGGGATTGCCATCAATCAATTAATTGCGATTGTGAAAGGTTTCCCCGAATTTGACTCCATTCACATCAGCGGTTTCCCGGCTGAGTGCTCAATAATTTAAGTCCCTTGTGTCTACCAATTTCACCACCTGGGCAATTTGCGTGGCTGATTTACTTATTACTTAGTGAAAGTGGAGGCTGAGCCCGGAGTCGAACCGAGGTCCACGGCTTTGCAGGCCGCTGCATAACCACTCTGCCACTCAGCCGTTTCATTCAGTACGTTGTTGGGCTTGAATCTCCATAGTCATTTGATTGTTAGAATGATTTTTTATGCCTTTCAAAGCAAGCATGGAGAAATCGAATGGAGCGGGAAACGAGACTCGAACTCGCGACCCCAACCTTGGCAAGGTTGTGCTCTACCAACTGAGCTATTCCCGCATTGGCTTCAAGCCGTGGTATTTTACCGTGGAGCACTTCGCTGTCAAGCGATATTTAATAAAATCATACAATTAGCGTATACCGGTAGGCAGCCCGTAACTCCATGATTTGGCGATAAAACAGCTATTGCTTCTCCGTCGCACTACTATTATTACTATTTTTCAGGATCGGCCAGGCATCCTTGAGATAAATGAGCATCGACCACATGGTCAGGGTCGCGGCGATCCATATCAGTACAAAGCCCACCTCTGCGGTGGGAAAATCCCCAATGTCATATTGATAGATCAAAAAGGGGATCGCAAACATCTGAACGAGGGTTTTGATTTTGCCGATAATCGAGACGGCCACCTGGGCCCGTTCCCCGATTTCCGCCATCCATTCCCGCAGCGCGGAAATCACGATTTCCCGGCCGATGATGATGCCACAGGCCAGGGTCAGTGCGATATCCGGAAACGGGGTCGGATTGCGCTCGATGATAAGGATCAGTGCCATGACCACCATCAATTTGTCGGCCACCGGGTCCAGAAATGCCCCAAATGCCGAGCTTTGATCCAGTTTCCTGGCCAGGTACCCATCCAGCCAGTCCGTGATCGCGGCGGCACAAAAGATGAACGTCGCCCAAAAATGGGCGCCCGACCATGGCAGGTAGTAGATTACGATGAATACCGGAATGGCGATGATCCGCAGAAAAGTCAGCAGGTTGGGTATGTTGTTGAACATCGGGGTATAGTAATGCAATTTTTCCGAACTTTAAAAAAGTATTCTTATATTTTGCCACCTAAAGCCATGTTTGCATCTTTCCAGCAGCACGTCCCGTTTCTCGAAGCATAGCGCCAAGCAGGCCCCCAGGGACGTTTCCAGCCAACGAACGGACTCAGCACCCACCCGTGCGCCCATGAATAGCCCTGGAACCCGCTGGCG
>JASFMT010000472.1:0-3528 GCA_050117455.1 Gammaproteobacteria bacterium
TCGCTCGCGTGCCCGCTATCGTTGCAAAGCGTATCATGGTCGATGCAATGTCATCGATGGTGCGCGGCTCGCTATAAAACAGGGTATAGCCCATTTGTTCCAGTTTTTTCAGTGCCTGCTTTGGGTTGCCGCTTTGCCAGGCAATTATCAGGTCGGGCTGCAACGCCGCCAGCCGCTCCATATCGATGGCGCTGTGATTACCGATACGCTCAATTTGCTTCGCCGGCTCCGGGTAATCGCTGTACTCCACGGTTCCTACTATGCGGTCCCCCGCCCCGGCCGCAAACAACAGTTCCGTAATGTGGGGCGCGAGACTGACAATGCGCTTTGCCGGCCCAGGCAGCGTTAATTGCCGGCCGTCATCATCAGTAACCGCTACCGTCCCTGCATGGGCCGTTGCCATTAGCAATGTCAGCAGAACCGCACCGGTTATTTGAATCGCTTTCGAAATCATGATGAAACCATTATACCAGCTATCGTTCGCCGCTAATTTCCATGAATGGCTGGTTTCATACCTAATCATAGGCTAGATTATGCGTAGGCTGGCAACAAAAACCGTTATGAATCAACCATGAAAATTGACAAACGCACCGGATTACTGGACCAGGCCCGACATGTGGACTCGCCCAATTGCGATGACCGCCCGGATGAGACTGATATCAGCCTGATCGTGGTGCATGGCATCAGTTTGCCACCCGGCGAATTCGGCGGGCCATGGGTTGATGCCCTTTTCACCAACAGCCTGAATCCTGAGGAACACGAGTATTTCAGGGAAATTCATCAACTGGAAGTCTCGTCGCACTTGCTGATTCGCCGCGATGGTGAGATCGTTCAATATGTCCCTTTTCATAAGCGGGCCTGGCATGCCGGGCAATCAAGCTACCAAAACCGCCAGCGATGTAATGATTTTTCCATCGGTATTGAACTGGAAGGCACCGATGATCAATCCTATGAGCAAGCACAATACGAGCAGTTAGCAAAGGTTATCGACGTATTGTGTAATACCTATGCAAGTCTGAATACACAGCATATCGCGGGACACTGCGATATCGCTCCCGGCCGGAAAACAGACCCGGGGCCGGCTTTTGACTGGAACAAGTTTCGCGATTTACTCAGCCAACAAACCAAGCGTTCATAATTGATTCAATTGGCAGGTTTTTTTGACTCGGTAATCAACGTATAATGGCCACAATTTAACGACAAACCGATACCACTATGAGCCTACTCGCCATTTTATTCAGCCTCGCTATTGAACGCTACTTCGACGCTATTGAACAAATACGAAACTTTGACTGGAGCGTTTCATTCGCTAACTGGATAAAAGAAAAGTTTTCTCATTCCGAATTCTGGAACGATACCGCGGGGCTGGTGGTTATCATCCTGGTGCCGGTGTTTTTATGCGCGATCATCTACAGCATGCTTTACAATGCCATGGGGCTGCTGGGGTTTTTATTCGCCATCGTGGTCCTGGTCTACAGCATGGGACCCAAACGCACCCTGCACAATGCGCGTTATTATGTCGATGCCGGCGAACACGAAGATGAACAGGGATTAAAAACTTACGCTTCCGAGATACTGGATAACGACGTCCCCGAAGATGACCGGGAAACGCACCGCCGTATTTGTGAAAAGTTGCTGGTAAGCACCAACGAAAGCCTGATCGCCGTTTTCTTCTGGTTTGTGTTACTGGGCCCCATGGGCGCACTGTTGTTTCGGATTACTGAAGTCCTGTATAAGGATGCAACGCAACAGGACGATGAAACGGATTACCGCGAGTTCAACAATTCAGCGCGCATGTTGTACGCGATTTTACTCTGGCTTCCCGCACAACTGACCACGCTTGCATTTGCCATTACCGGCAGTTTTCTTGATACGCTGCAGGAGTGGCAACACCGTCTTTCCAATGATTACCTGAATCCCGCGGAGTCAGCGGATACTTTGTTTCATACCGGTGTCCGGGCTTTACAGCTGGATGCCGATCAGCACACCTTCGATATCGAAACGGTACACGACATACTGGCACTGTGCTGGCGCAGCGTGATTCTATGGGTCACCGTCCTGGCATTACTCACCTTGGCCGGCTGGACCGGCTAGCCCTTTGTTGCTTTGTTCGGTAACAACATGGCGAATACTCCTTACACCCTGGTTGATATTATCCGGCACGGCGAGCCGCTGGGTGGTAAGCGTTATCGGGGACAAATTGACGACCCCCTAAGCGACAAAGGCTGGCAACAAATGCGCGATGCCGTGGCGGACTATAAGCCATGGCATGTCATCGTCACCTCCCCGCTCACCCGTTGCGCGGCATTCGCCGAGGAGCTGGCTGAACGTCATCATATTCCCCTGGAACGTGAAGAGGGCATCAAGGAAATTCGTTGGGGACACTGGGAAGGCCGCACGCCGGCGGAACTCAATCGCGAAGATCCATTAACCGTATTGCGCGCCATGCGCGATCCGCTACAACACCGGCCCGCGGATGCCGAAGGTGTTTATGATTTCCAGCAACGCATCATGGTGGCCTGGCAGGACATTACCACTCGGCATCGGGGAAAACATATTCTCATTGTGGCACACGCCGGTGTCGTCAGAGCGGTATTAACTCATTTACTGCAAATACCTGCCGAAAACATGTTCCGCATTCATGTTGCCAACGCATCTGTTACCCGGATCCAGATTGACTTACATGAAGACGGGCCCTTCGCCAAGGTGCTGTTTCACGGTCATAATCCGCCGTCGCTCTAATACACGAAACACCGGGTCATTCAAGGCAAAGTCGCCAGGTCGTAAAGTATTTGAGTTTTTAAAATTCCTCGTCAATTTATTTTGTTTTTCTCTGCGCCTTTGCGACTTTGCGTTTAATTGTGGTTTTTCGTGCGCATGGCGGACGCTGCCACGGGGTTAGAGCGCAATAAGCAAAGCGCACTACGCCGTTGATATCAAAACCGGCCGTTAAGCTTAAACTGAAACACCACATCCGGCGCGGTGTGCACATACATATCCTCCACCACCGCAACGTCCAGATTCCAGTGATCGGAAAGCTTCAGGTTTCCACCTAGGGTAAACATTAAAGCAATCTGGTTGATTTCGTTAAACCGGCTGTCTTTGTACATCGAAGAATGACCATCCAGTTGCAGTTGTAAAACGACACGCTCGGTAATCCTCGCGCCGGTTCCGATACCGCCAAAGGCAGCCAACGGCCGTTGTTGACCGGCCATAACATCACCTTCCTGCAACCACATTAACCCGGCGTGGTAATAAGTCGATCCCGGAAACTGAAACCATTGGGTTGTGGAACTGCCGGTCAACCAGGCAGCCAGGGCAAAACCGCCGCTACCGGTGAGCTTGTCCGCGTCACCGGTGGGAATTTTTATGGCTGTTTTAAAAGCCAATTGACTTTGAT
This sequence comes from Gammaproteobacteria bacterium, assembly GCA_050117455.1. Taxonomy (GTDB): domain Bacteria; phylum Pseudomonadota; class Gammaproteobacteria; order SZUA-152; family SZUA-152; genus JAKEGK01. The sequence continues at coordinate 3,401 of JASFMT010000472.1, forward strand.
TGGGAAACCATTGCTGATCCAGTTTGTATCCCAATATCAATTGTGCGTCACCCATGCCACTCACCGGTTCGGTCAATTCAAACTGAGTAACGCCGTTTTTTTCATAGAAATACCACAACTGATCCCGC
>JASFMT010000473.1:0-3525 GCA_050117455.1 Gammaproteobacteria bacterium
TAGTGGTCGCGTGGCAGCAGGGAAAATCAATGGTAACCGCATGGCTTGAAATATGGCAGTCACTGTGGCCCGCAACCAGGCGCAGTCACCGACAGCCCATGTATGAATTGATTCGCGTGGTAACGGATCATCTGGCGGCGTTCCAGCAACTGGCGCTCACCGCAACCTGGCGTGAGCGGGAAAAACTGGCATACACGCTGACTATGATGTTTCGTCGATATGCTTTTCAACCGGTTGCGGTATTCGTGCATTTGTTGTTGGTGGCGCTGGATGTCGAACGGCTACGGGGTGCGATTGTGCGGCGCAGTGTATTTCCCGGCTACAAGGGGCAAACGGTATGAGTATGAGGCCGGTTCCGGCGCGCTGGTTTGAAGTGCTGGTTGCCAATGATGATTTGGTAAAAGCCGTGGAAGCACTGGCCCGTACCGGTGATGTGGAGCTGGAGGTTTACAGTGAATCCACTCAGCGGGTCAGCATGCCCAACCTCAAAGACCAGTTTGAAAGTTTTGATAAACTGTCACGCCGTTACCGGCGTTACTGGCCACAACAGGCGTTACAGCCATCACAAACGCCGGGGCGCCCCGAACAACGACTTGATGGCGCGCTGAATAAATTAGCTGCGTGGCAAAAGCAGGCCGACCCCGTTATCGACAAACTCGAATCATTGTTGCGAGAAAACCATGAACTGAATTTGATTGGTGAAATGTTTCAACATATGTCCGGCGATCAACTGGAATTTACCCATGTCGGCAGTGCCGGTCCTGCCCTGGGTGTCCGGTTGTTCGTTTTGCCCGTCAATGCTCACATTGAGCGCCTGCCTCCGGCGGTGTTATCCATGCGCATTACTACCGAGCAACAACAGTTTTTGTTGGTGGTCGGCAAACAGGAAGCCGTGTCGGCCTTACAGCGGGAGATGGTCGTGCAAAAAGGGCAAGTGGTCATGATGCCAGCCTGGTTACAGGGTAAGTTGCACTACGCTCAACAACAAGTGGCTGACCGGTTAGCGGAGATTGATGCACAGACACAGACCATTTACGGTCAATTGGAAACGTTGGCTGCAAAGCACGAGTTGCACGAAGTGCTTGGTGATATTGAGCAACTGGGGTGGTTTATTACCCACGTCACCGAGTTGCCCGTTACGGAGAACTTCGCCTGGATTACCGGCTGGACCACGGACGTCAGTAGCGATCGCATCAGCGAGGTGTTGGAAAAGGAAGATCTGCGTGCCGTGGTGCATTATCCGCCGGCGCCCAGTGGTGTGACGCCACCGATGGTGATGCACAACCCGGCGTGGTCACGTCCCTTCGAGTTTTTTGCCCGATTGCTGGGGGTGCCATCAGCCAATGAATTCGATCCGTCCATACTGTTATCGGTTATTGTACCGTTAATATTTGGTTACATGTTTGGTGATATCGGTCATGGTCTGGTGTTTTTTATTGCCGGATTATTGTTATACAGGCGCTGGCCGTTACTAAAGCTGTTTATTATCTGCGGCCTGTCTTCGATGATGTTTGGCTGGGTGTTTGGCAGTATCTTCGGCTTTGAACATATTATCGAACCGTTATGGGTCAGTCCCATTCAACAACCGTTGACGGTACTGTTCGTTCCGCTGGCGGGCGGTGTCATCGTGCTTGTGCTGGGTTTGTTGGTCAACGGGGTACAACAGTTCTGGCAAGGCAGCCTCAGGCAATGGTTTAACATTGATGCCGCCGTCATCGTGATGTATCTCGGTGTGATCGGCGGCATCGTAGAGCCGGTGGTTGCCGCTTTGTTTCCGTTGGGTATTGCCTGGTACCTTGCCGGCAATATCGCGACAACGCGTGAGGGTTATGGTAAAGCGGTTCTGCATGCAATCGGCCAGTTGCTGGAAAGCGTGCTGCAATTATTGATTAATACCGTCTCTTTTATCCGCGTCGGTGCCTTTGCCCTGGCCCATGCCGGTTTGTCGCTGGCGGTGATCATTATGGCAGACGCCGTTGACAATATCGTGTTAACGGCGGTGCTGTTGCTGGTGGGTAACGTCATTATATTGTTGTTGGAAGGGCTGGTGGTATCCATTCAAACCACCCGCCTGGTGTTGTTTGAGTTTTTTATCCGGTTTCTTAAGGGGACAGGACGGTTGTTTCAACCGCTTCGCGCGCCCACCGGGATGGATGGAAATAAAACAAGGAGAATATCCTCATGAGTGCACAGGGTAAAACGTTATACGTGCTGATTGCCTTTACCTTTGTTATCGCGGTGCTGGCGGGAACCATGTTCTGGTTAACGCCGGCGATTGCCGAGCAGGCAACGCGGGCAGCCACTGAAGGGGGGCTGGCTCCCGAAGTGTTGCAAGGCGGGTTCTGGGCGGCCGCGCTGGCCACCGGCCTGTCGTCCCTGGGTGCCGGTATTGCGGTCGCTTCAGTGGGTAGTGCCGCGATCGGTGCCCTGACCGAAAAGCCCGAATTATTGGGGCGCGTATTGATTATGGTGGGGCTGGCGGAGGGAATTGCGATTTACGGGCTCATCGTATCAATACTGATTCTTAACGAGGTTATTTAGCACCATGAGTGCACCGTTGTTTATCGGTGATGAAGTGACAGCGGCCGGCTTTCATCTTGCCGGTGTACGAACTCGTACACCGTCGTTCGATGACCTTGGCAAGGTGCTGGAGTGGGCGCAGGACAATGCATCATTGATACTGTTGACCGCGGAATATGCCAACCGGTTATCGCCAGAGGATAGAAACCGGCTGCTGACGCAAACGGTGCCACCGCTGGTGGTGATACCGGATGTTCGCGCCGGCATTGCGGTAGATGACCTGGCCACCGAATTGCGGCAGCAACTGGGAGTTATGGAATGAGTGCGCAACTGGATATACCTGAAAGCATCGTTGATGCACAAGTTCAGCGGTTGCTTGATATCGTCAGGGAATATCAAACGCAGCAATGCGATGAATTGCTCTTCAGGGCGCAGGATGAATCCCGGCAAATTGTCCGGCAAGCCTATCATGAAGCCCGTCAGCGACTGCACCAGGATATACAGCATAGCCGTAATCGCATGCAACAGGAATTGTTTGCCATGCGCGCCAAGCAGCACACAATGATGATGCAACAGCGCCACCAGGCGGAGCGCCGTTTTCTTAATCAGTCCTGGGAATTGTTGGCGGAAAAACTATTGTCGAGATGGGCTGAGGAAAAACAGCGTTCCGCCTGGATTAAGAAAATTATACTAGCCGCGCACAAAGTGATACCCGGGAGAAAGTGGCAAGTGGAATTTCCCGATCAGATGTCAAAACAGGCGCAACAGGCGGTGCGTGAACAGATAACCGAAAGTTATTCACCACAGGCATCCTTTGTTGCAGTATCGTCCATCCAGGCTGGATTGAGGATTAGCGCCGACGGTGCCGTCGTGGACGGGAGTTTGCAAGGCTTGATGACTAATCGTGGCAGGATTGAATCGTTGTTCCTGGCGCAATGCAAGGATTGTCTGCGCCATTCGGTATCGAGTAAACCCTGAGCCGGCTACATGACTATCGTGCGTGAC
>JASFMT010000474.1:0-3517 GCA_050117455.1 Gammaproteobacteria bacterium
TGCAGTGCTGCTGGGAATTAATCCGGACTCTTTACCTTGCATCCATAATGCTTTTTGCAATAACGTCCGGCCACGTTTCATACGAGAGCGCACCGTCCCTGGTGGTACACCTAATACTTCGGCAGTCTCATCATAGGAAAGACCTTCAACATTGATGAGGTTGACAGTTACCCGAAATTCTTCCGGAAGACTGTCGATGGCGGCCGAAATATGTTCGCCAAGTAATTTGTTTGCGAAGTCACGCTCCGGGTTAGCCCACCAGAGCAGATATTCGTCTGATTGATTAAATAAAATATTGAGAACCTCTTCCACACCATAGTCGACATACTCTTCATCATAGGACGACTCTTCCGGGCGCACTGACTTTTTCCGGTAATCGTCGACAAAACAATTATGCAAAATTCGAAAGAGCCAGGGTCGAAACCGCTTTTGGTCTTCCAGTTTGTCAAATGACGACCATGCCTTAGTGATTGCCTCCGCCACCAGATCCTCGGCATCGGCCTCGTTGCGTGTCAACCGATAGGCCAGTCTGTATAGCGAACCTGTAAGCTCTTGTACTTGTCGACTGAAATCGATCTTTTTCTGGTTATGTCCAGCCATCGCCGCGTGATCCCATAAGTGTTGTAAATTTGTTATTGTCATTAAATATACACACTCCCGATGACTAATTCAGGCATTTTTCGGCCATGATTAATTTGTGCAGAACAATCATGTCCGGTAGTTTTCCCGGAATGCGGCGGGACAAACAGCGTCCCGCCTTCCTGGGCAAATTGCAGCCGGTGAAAAGCATAACTCGCATGGAATTCCCAACTTATTGAATACATTTTGGAAAATGTACTCCATGGCAATAACCCAAACACCTAATATCATAGACGTATTTATCCGCATACCAGGTCCCGAAAAAGGGAAAAAAGTTTCAATCCGGTTATTTTTGGACTAAAAACTGAGGGTGGCGGCTCCCTGGCTTACCACTTCCAGCATGGCTGTTGAACCCGCCAGTACTACGCCATCAATGAAATCTTCCTGTTGATAGCCACGAACCTTGGCACATGGCGGGCATACCATAATCGTACTGCCTGCTTCGATAACATTCTGTATAAATTCGCCAATAGGTGGATCCAGCGGATTAAGGCGGGCATGTTCCGTAGCACCCTTGCGCACCCAATCGACACCGGAAGCCACCAGAAACATTGTGACCTCGTAGCCCGATGCAATGCCGCCGTTCGCTACGCTCCAGGCAACTGAAGAACGTTCGTTATCAAAACCGTGAGTAACAACAACAACCAGCTTTTTATCTTCAGACATGACATTATCCTTCTAGTTAATAATATTAGACACCCGGCAACGCCGGCCTCTCAGCGCATTGATGTAGGTTTATTAAGTCCAGAATGATGCGCTTATTATTAAAGACGCGAGAAGGAGTAATTTAGGTCCCGAAAAAAAGAAAATTTTTTTGTATTTTCGTTGATTGGCTCACCGAGTAGTGGAATTACAAAATATGCCAACGCTGAAGGCGTAGCAACAAAAGAGTATTGATAGTAATAGAAGATACTTTTTCTGGAAATTCCGAGGCACTATTATCGGCGTCAAAACCGGAAACGGACCATTTAAAAAGCACGTTAAGCAATGCTTCTGGTGCGAGAAAAAAATAATGCCGTTTGCAAAACAATACGAGAGTCACATCTATAATCGCTGTCAATGTAACTTGTATGACGCAATGAAACCGCAGAATAGTTTTGACTCAAGATCACAGATTCATACAATTAATGTCACAAAGGTGTGCAAGTGTACGAACAAACTCTGCGCTAGACATACGATTAACCTGGTGACATTTGGACACGTCTCAGATACTGATAGTTGATGCCCTTCCCCGTACGCTGCACGATACAGACAACCTATTTTTTCAATGGAAATTACATTGCGACGCCATATGTGCCACTACATACTGGAAAGATTGCTACTCCCGCCGATATAAATATAGGCAACAGACGAATTCCTGAAATATCGATTTCCATATTAATTATTTATTTTACAATAAGTTAGGCGGTTACCCCCAATGAAAAAACCACCCAACATGCATCCAATCGATCGCAGCGTAAGACTCATAGTCGGCCTGATTTGCGTGTACATCGGTTTCATAGATATCAGCTTGATATCCAGCCGCCCGCTGGCAATAGTAGTGGGCTTGTTTGGGGCTATTAATATCTGGGCATTTTCTACTTCGCGCTGCCCGGTTTATTCAGTTGCCCATTTCAGCACCGCGGAAAAGCCCGCCGTAGCGGCCAATGATGAGTCTTAGACTTAAACTTCTATTGGCATTCGCATTCGGCGAGTTGCTGATGCTGACCTTTTTTGGCTACATCGCTTACGACACGGCCAGGCTAACTAATCTCAACAACGAAGTTGAACTGCTATCGAGTATTGCTCCGTACATTGCGGAGGATGTAACTCGCGATTTACAGGAAGGCAATAGCTGGAACACGACGATCGAGCCCGCTGATAATAAGCAAGTGGCAAATATTATTTATCTTTTCCTGGCCGATAGACAACATAATCTGCTTGCCCAACCCGACAACCCGTCAATTGGGCGCATCTACTCAGACATAGTCAATCGACAACAAGCCGGCCCATCGGTCAACGCCGGAAGTTTGTCTGTTAATAAAAGGGTTTATGTCTGGGCCGCGGTGGATATTGCTTCCAACAATAACCAGCTGTTCTTAATACGGCAAGCCCACGTCTCACAGGCCAATGCTTTTTTCAGGGAAATGGGCCTGTCACTTGTTATAGCTGCTGCGATCATACTCTGGATTGCGTCCTGGGCGGCCATGTATATTTCCATGCTAATTGAAAAGCTCGACGAGCAGAAGAAAGTCCTGAAGCATCGCACGCTTCACGATGTTCTGACCGGCCTGCCCAATCGCGCGTTGCTGCACGACCGCCTGAATCAGTTAGTCGCCTTGAGTGATCGCCAACCGATTCCATTTGCTATTTGCTTTATCGACCTCAATCGATTCAAAGATGTTAACGATACACTTGGCCATCATGTGGGTGACGAGTTGCTACTGGAAATCAGCAGACGCCTTCAATTGAATCTTAGAAAGTCCGATACTATTGCCCGCCTGGGTGGTGATGAGTTCGCATTAATCCTGCGCAATGTCCGGGAAGAAAAAGCACGTTCCATTGTTCGAAAAGTGGTTTCGGCCATTGAGGAACCTGTGGAAGCAGGAGGTCATCGTTTGTTTGTCAGCGGCAGTATTGGCATTGCCTTGTTTCCGGAACATGGCAATGACGTACATATATTACTGAAGAAGGCAGACGTTGCCATGTATGCGGCAAAACGCGCGGGTTCTAACATGGAGTTCTATTCAGATAACGATGATGAATTTACTCGTGATAAATTATCGCTTATTCATGACTTGCACGAAGCCATTCAACAGGATCAACTGGATATTCATTATCAACCCAAATACGATATCAATAAGCAACGGATCATAGGTGTAGAGGCGTTGTTGCGCTG
>JASFMT010000475.1:0-3512 GCA_050117455.1 Gammaproteobacteria bacterium
CGGCGGCCGGGGTAATCTCATCCTGGATAAACTCCGGTACCAGTGGTTGTTCCAGCAGTTGGTTGGGTAACGAATAATGGGACAACTTCACCATCCGCCTGGCTATCCAGTAGGTGAGCGGCGCCAGCCGATAAGCCACGACCATGGGCCGTTTCAACAGCATTGCTTCAAGCGCCGCCGTTCCCGATGCCAGCAACACCACGTCCGCGGCGGTCATTACTTCCCGGGATAAGCCCTCAATAAAAGTCAGCGGCAACCGCTCATGGCGTTGTTGATAGCAGGCTTGAAATTGCTGCAACCGGTTGGCGTTGGACAACGGCGCCACAAAATGCAAATCGTCCATCTGCTCGTTGCACCACGCGGCCACGTTTAGAAAGTCGGTGCCCAGGTATTGTATTTCATTGCTTCGGCTGCCGGGTAACAGGGCAATAATTTTTTTATCAGCGGGAAGCTTTAGCAGATGCCTCGCCGCCTGCCTGTCACTTTGCAGGGGAATGATATCCGCCAGCGGATGCCCCACGAATGCCACCGGCACCTGATGCTGTTCATAAAAATGCGCTTCGAAGGGAAAAAGGGTCAACATCAGATCAGTGGAGCGGCGGATTTTTTTAACCCGATACTGGCGCCAGGCCCACACGGAAGGACTGACATAATGCACCGTCTTGATGCCGGCATCGTGGAGTTTGCGCTCAATTCCCAGATTGAAATCCGGTGCATCAACACCAATGAACAAATCAATCTTTGCTTTGCGAAAATGATCAATCAATTGCTCGCGCATCTTGCGCAGCTCGGTATACCGGCCCAGCACTTCGGTGATTCCCATTACGGACAGCCGCTCCATGGGATACAAAGAATGGGCGCCCGCTTCCAGCATCCGCGGCCCGGCGATGCCTTCAAAAGACAAACCGCTGTCAATTTCGTTGAGTGCCTTGATTAACGCAGCGCCCAGCAAGTCCCCCGATGCTTCACCCGCGACGATACCGATACGCATCATGGTTACCTGTTACCGGGCAAAAAACGAAGTGAATATTGCGTTAGCGGGAGATAATGTGCGTTGCGTGACGCTGGCATTTATGAAAAAAGGAGTAGTGGACAACAAGGATAACGCTGTTATTTTTACCATTGGCATTATTTTCATTAGTGGCTGTTAACGCACGATGCCACGACTGACCGCACTAAGAAATTTCACCAAATCCTGAACCTCATCGTGTTGCTCGGCCAGATCATGCAGCGCCGCAATGGCCTGTTCCAGCGAATTACCGGAACGATAAAGTATCTTATAGGCTTTTTTCAACGCACTGATCGCCTCCGGGGTAAAACCTCGCCGCTTCAAACCTTCCGCATTCAAGCCATAGGGTTTGGCCATGTGACCGGCTACGGTTATAAATGGCGGCACATCCTGCGAAATAACACTGTTCATGGCAGTAAAACAGTGTGCGCCGATCTTACAAAACTGGTGGACCAGGGTGAATCCGCCCAGAATTGCGAAGTCGTCGATGGTAACGTGTCCGGCCAAAGACGCGGAATTGGCAAATATGGTGCTATTGCCAATGTCGCAATCATGGGCAATATGCACATAAGCCATGATCCAGTTATCGTTGCCCAGCCGCGTTTCTCCGCGGTCCTGCGCAGTGCCGCGGCTAATGGTGCAGCACTCGCGAATGACATTGTTATCGCCAATCACTAACCGGGTATCTTCGCCGGCATACTTTTTGTCCTGGGGATCTTCGCCGATAGAGGCAAACTGGTAAATTTTGTTGTTGTTGCCGATTTTCGTGGGCCCATTGATAACCACGTGCGGACCGATTGTACTACCGAAGCCTATTTCTACGTTCGGGCCAATGATGGAATACGGTCCCACCGTGACATTGTCTGCCAACGCCGCCGAAGGATCGACGATTGCCGTTGCATGGACTCCATTTGATTGAATCAATGCCGTTAAACCTTTAATTCATCTGTTTCGGACAAAATTAAGAAACTACCGCTTAAGCACCGCCTGCCAACTTGGTTAACGGCGCTGACGCCTGTCAGGTAAGACAGGTACCGGCGTTATACCGGCCTTTCGGCGCACATTAACACGGCACTGGCCGCCACGCTGCCATCCACACTGGCTTCACCGTTAAACTTCCAGACACCCCGTTTTGATTTAATCACATCCACTTTTAGGACAAGCTGGTCGCCCGGTTTCACGGGATGCTTGAAACGCGCTTCGTCGATCCCCACAAAATAATACAGCGAACCTTCGCTGGGACGGGAGTTACTGGTTCGAAACGCGAGAATACCGGTAGCCTGTGCCAGTGCTTCCAGTATCAAAACACCTGGCATCACCGGGCGGTGCGGAAAATGGCCCATAAAATACGGTTCATTGTAAGATACATTTTTAATCCCGGTTAAGGACTCACCCACCTTGCACTGAATAACCTTGTCGATCAGCAAAAACGGGTAGCGATGCGGCAGATGCTGCAATACCTCATATATATCTAATGTATCTTCAGAATTGTCCATTGGCGTTATTTCTTTGGTTGATTAAGTTGCTGTTCAAGTACTTTAACACGGCGCGCCAGTTCATCCAGTTGTTTTATTCGTACCGCGCTTTTCTGCCATTGCTGATTGGTCTGCAGTGGTGATCCCGATGAATAAACACCGGGCTTCGATATCGAATTGGTAACCAGTGACATGGCCGTAATATGCACGTGATCGGCAATAGCCACGTGACCAACAATACCTGCCTTGCCGCCGATTTGACAGTATTGGCCGATCCGCGTACTACCGGCAATGGCAGCACAGGCTGCGATGGCGGTATGCGCCCCCACTTTAACGTTGTGGGCGATTTGAATCTGGTTATCCAGTTTAACGCCATCTTCGATAATCGTGTCGTCAAGGGCGCCACGATCAATGGTGGTATTCGCCCCTACTTCGACATCATTACCAATGCGCACTGTACCAATTTGTGGAATCTTAAGCCAACGGCCATCTTCATTGGCCAATCCAAAGCCGTCACTACCTATGACAACGCCGGGATGCAAAATAGCCCGGTCTCCGATCACAACATGCTTGCATATAGTAACGTTTGCAGCGACCTGGCAGTCATCGCCGATGGTAACGCCGTCTTCGATAACACTGCCGGCACGAATATAGCTGCGCTCGCCAATGGTCACTCCCCGCCCAATGACACAATGGGCGCCAACGCCGGCGCTTTTTGCGATGTTACTGTCAGGTTCAATGGAACTCGTCGGATGAATTCCTTGCAATTCGGTCGTTACCGGATACAACAACTGCGCGATTTTGGCGTATCCAACGTAGGGATCATCAACGACCAGACCATTGGTGTTCAGTAGCGGGCGATCGTCGCTTGAAATAATAACCGCAGATGCTTTTGTTGATTGTAATAGTGTTTTGTAACGCCTGTTGGCAAAAAATGTGATGTCACCTTTTCCGGCATTCGCCAGGGTCGCTATTCGCTCAATAGTGCAATCCGCATCACCAACAGGCTCTGCTTTTAAGTGCCGCGC
>JASFMT010000476.1:0-3496 GCA_050117455.1 Gammaproteobacteria bacterium
ATGGACAGGACTGTTTTCGTTGTCCCGTACAACCGGTGGATTTTATTCTTGAAGGCGGGAGCATCGAAACCGACGGCAAAGGAACGTTGCTAACCAATAGCTGCCTGCTGACCGGCACCCGCAATCGCGGTTATAGCCAAACTCAAATTGAACAATTGTTGGTGAGGACATTGGGAGTTCTGCGGGTTCACTGGCTGAACCATGGTGCCTTACGAGGCGACGATACCGACGGCCATATTGATACCCTGGCGCGCCTGGTGAGCCCGACACAAATCGCTTACGTAAAATGTGATGATCCGGCGGATGAACATTTTACCGGCCTGCAACAAATGGAAACGGAACTGATGCAATTGCGTAATGCAAACAATCTGCCCTATCAGCTCATCCCGTTACCGTTACCCGACCCGGTTTACGATAACGAGGGCCAGCGTTTACCGGCAACGTACGCGAATTTCCTGATCATTAACGATGCGGTACTACTGCCGGTCTATGGCCAGAACAAGGACTCCATAGCCATTGAAATAATGCAAAGTTGTTTTCCCACGCGGAAAATCATTGCAATAAACTGTCTAACACTGGTGCAACAATCTGGCAGCCTGCATTGCGTGACCATGCAATTTCCCAACGGGGTTTTACCATGACCGCAGACGCGCAACACACGGCTGGCAACATTGAACGTAACCAAACACGATTAAGGGATAGCTGATGGCAAATTCGATCACCCTTGGCCTGGTACAGCAAAGCTGTACCGCGGATGTGGAACAGAACCTGGCAGCGAGTATTGAAGGTATTCAAACCCTGGCGCAACACAAATCCGATGTCGTAGTGTTGCCGGAACTGCACCGCACTTTATATTTCTGCCAAACCGAAGATGTTGCCAACTTTGACCTGGCGGAAACCATACCGGGGCCTACGACCGACAAACTGGCACAAGTGGCCAAAACCCATTCACTAATTATCATTGCCAGCATCTTCGAGCGCCGCGCCAAAGGGATCTATCACAACACCGCCGTGGTGATCGAACGGGATGGCACCATCGCGGGCACTTACCGCAAGATGCACATTCCGGATGATCCGGGATTTTATGAAAAATTTTATTTCACGCCTGGCGATCTCGGATTTCAACCGGTGCAAACATCGGCAGGCAAGATAGGCGTTCTGGTGTGCTGGGACCAATGGTATCCCGAGGCCGCTCGGTTAATGGCATTGGCCGGCGCCGACCTGCTGGTCATTCCCACGGCAATCGGTTGGGATACCCGGGATAGCGATGCTGAACAACAACGACAACGGGATGCCTGGACGACAATTCAACGGGCACACGCTATTGCCAACGGATTACCGCTGGTGAGCTGCAACCGTACCGGGCATGAAGCGGATCCCAGCGGACAAACCGCTGGCATCCAGTTTTGGGGATCGAGTTTCATCGCAGGACCGCAGGGGGAAATACTGGCCCACTGCGGCACCGACAATACTCAAGTGCTGGCCGTCGACATCAATCTGGACCGAAGTGAGCATATACGACGCATATGGCCTTATTTCCGGGACAGGCGCATCGACGCCTATAGCGACATCGTCCGACGCTACCGCGATTGAAAGGTTTATAAAGCCACTTTTATTTTATAGTTGTGTGAAAAGCTACTTAGACGCTACTGTCCATGTGACTCGCCGATATTCGCTTCGTGCTCGGCACCTTCCGGTTTGTTCGGGTTGCCGATAACGCGAGTCGTCTGTACGCCGCGAGGACTTTCAGAGGCCTCGTACTGCACCACTTGTCCTTCTTTTAATGTTTTAAACCCCGTGCCATCAATCGTTGAGTAGTGTACAAATACATCTTCCCCACCACTCTCTGGAACGATAAAGCCGTAACCTTTGGCGTTATTGAACCATTTGACTGTTCCTGACTGCATAGTTTTTAACCCCTATCCATGTACTGAAATTATGCTAACGAACAACGAAACATTGTTGCTTACAACCTTGCTCAGCAATACGTTAAGATACTCTACCGTGGATGATGCGTGGCGAGAGACTGGCAATTGCAATTTTCCCCGATAACAACCGCCGTGTCGGGTTGCTACAATTGTAATTGTCGACAACTACTCCCCGGCTACAGCCTAAAACCGCGAAGCTATTGCTAGCAATCTTCAAAACTCTAGTCAATTGTTCGCGGGTTTGCAAACGATTTTACAGGTTTAGCGAAAAAATGTGCGAAAAGGATTACGACGCCTGACAGCGTTAAAACACGTCGAAATTTACTAAATAACAAAATATAATTAACATATAAGTGGTTGCAATTTTGAATTTCTGTGCCAACAAGATACAAAAACCGCAGTCTTTCACAACAAGAATGCACAATGAATAGCAACATATTTGAAACACAGTTCCATGACCATCGGATATTGCAATGAACGCCTCCCGGGCAGTGAATTGCCATCGACAACAACCGACCTATAACAACCAGGAAAACCCATGATTGTCATTCTTGAGCCTAATGCCGACACCTCCAGCGAACAATACCGACAACTCATTGAACATTTATCGCAGCTTCCCAATATTCAACATCGTGTTCATAAGGTGGAAGGCGCGCAACAAACGCTGACCGAAATCTATTTAATTGGCGAAACCAATGCCGTTGAAGAACAAACTATCGAAGCACTGCCTCTGGTTGACCGGGTTATTCGTATATCGGAAGAATACAGAATATTGGGCCGACACAGTGACAAAGCCCGTTCCACCCGGTTCGAATACAACGGTGTGTTGTTCAGTCAGGATAATCTCAACATCTTTGCCGGCCTGTGCGCAGTGGATACAAGGGACCACGTCGAGCAAATGATGAAGGCATTAAAGGACAACGGACAACAGTGCACAAGAATGGGCGCCTACAAACCCCGCACTAACCCTTATTCTTTTCAGGGACACGGCGCCAGTTGTTTGCCCTATGTTTTTGAACTGGCGGGCAAGTACGATATCAAAATTATTGCCATGGAAATCACCCATCAGGCCCACCTGGATGAAATCAATACCGCGCTGGAACAAACCGGCAACCCGACAGGTGTAATGATTCAAATCGGCACGCGCAACACGCAAAATTTTGAATTATTAAAAGTCGTCGGCCGGCAACAACGTTTTCCCGTGTTATTGAAGCGCGGCTTCGGCATTACTCTCGAGGAATCATTAAACGCGGCGGAATATCTTGCCAGCGAAGGCAACGCACGCATTATTTTTGGCCTGCGCGGCATGAAAACCAACTATGCCGATCCCCATCGCAACATGGTGGACTTCGCCCATATTCCGGTCGTCAAGCGGCTGACACGCATGCCTGTATGCATCGACCCGTCGCACTCGGTGGGTATTCGCGCGATGTCATCCGACGGCATTGAAGATATTTTTCATGCAACCGCGCAAGGTGTTATCGCGGGAGCCAATATGATCCTGGTTGACTTTCACCCTGACCCAAAAACGGCGCTTGTAGATGGACCGCAAGCACTGACGTTAGAAG
>JASFMT010000477.1:0-3485 GCA_050117455.1 Gammaproteobacteria bacterium
ATCAATACAAGAAGTCCCTACCACAACCCAAATGGCCGTTACGCCGGTTAATGAAATGGGCATTAATTATGCTGGTAGTCATAGCAGTCATTGCTGTTGCCGCATGGTATATGTGGCTTCGATAATCAACAGAGCAACAAGCAAAAAAGGACTGACGATCTATGTTAAGGCTGATTTCAGTAAGCGGAATCGCCCTGGCCATGGTCATTGGATTCGTGGCGTTATCAACACAGATGCGCGATGAGTTTTATATCAGAACCCAGGTTACCGAGGTCGCAAAATACATGAAACAGGTTGCGCAGCAGGAACTGCAGTGTGACGCAGGCACCATGGTACCTGCCCTGCCAGCCGCCGCGGAACCGAACAGCAACAATGCTGATACGGCAGCTATAGCCGCGGCACCACCGCCACCCCGCGCCACATCCGACACCGATTCAGCAACCGACGCCAAACCCGACATCGTGGCAAGCATTGATTACGGTTTCACCGACGACGACGCTTTTGAAGTGGAAGCACAGTTCACCGACGTAAAAGGCGAATCCGGCAAGTTGCGTATTAAGGCCGGTAGAAAACTGGTGATGCGTTGTAACTGCGGGGGTGACAATGGAACCCAGACACAGTGTCAAACCATCGCCAGTGACATCAACAAAAATTATGTGCCGGGTAAACTCAAACCGAAGCCAGAAAGTTGATCCCGTTTACGGTTTGCTGTGGGTAGTGTGGGTAGAAGTCACTTTAGGCGGTGCGTCATAACCGGGCCGGGCGCTGACAAAAAACCAGAACGCCAGCGCACAGACCAGCGCATTGACAATCGCAATCAACAGCGAATTGAGCATCACGTCCTTGCCGTAAAGATAACTGACAAATGGCAAAGCCGTGACGCCGTAGATAATCGACACCAGTGGAAACGCGGCGAACAGCAGGAATCCCCACCGCCGGTTTTGATGAATGGTCCACAATCCCAGCACCGGCAAAATCACCAGCAATAAACTGATCAGGCCCAGTATGAGTTGCAACGGATGACCCACTGATTCTGAACCGGCGAACTGAAACGGCGCAATCCACAGGGTCCACATCTGTGCCGCCGCCAGAAATTCCAGTCCCCCCAAAATGTAACCCGATTTTTTATTTCTCATTGTCGTAACGCCGGTCGTTATCGTTATTATTATGCCCCCGCTAATGTGAGGCAGTTGCCATTTACCTGTCTTCACAAAAATTAACGTTTTACCAAATAAGCTGGCCCTTTGTCATGCCGGTAACGTCATTTCAGATTAAGCCTGTTTTTTCTTTTACTTTCCCCGGCTCAGTCCAGTTGTACATTTTATATACTATTTTTAACATAAATGTTGGAGTTTTAATGACATAAACGCGCTTATTCACAAACTAATTTAACTCATTTTCCAGTCAAAATACTCGCATCCCGCCAATCGCTCATTTAAGATTGTGGCCATGATTACCCACATGCAAATCCGCCACTTTGCCATTGTCGATGAACTGGAACTGCCGTTGAAAAAGGGCATGACCGTTCTAACCGGCGAAACCGGCGCCGGTAAATCCATCTTGCTGGACGCACTGGACCTCGCATTAGGCGGCCGCGCTGACAGCGGCGTCATTCGTCACGGCTGCAAACGAGCGGAAATATCCGTGGCATTTGATCTTGGCAACTACCCATCCATTAAACGATGGCTGAAGAATAATGATCTGGATGAAGACAACGAGTGCCTGATCCGCCGCACCGCATCCACCGATGGCCGTTCCAAGGGATTTATCAACGGCAGCCCCGTGCCTATGCAATCGCTGCGCGAATTGGGTGAACTGCTAGTGGACATCCAGGGGCAACACGCCCACCAGTCATTGTTGAAACGCGATATGCAACGCCAGGCGCTGGACGGTTTCGCCGGCCACCATGAACTGGCGGCGCAGGTACAAACCCATTACCGGGAATTGAAAAAACTCCGCGAACAACAGGCGAGATTATTACAGAACCGCGACGAACGCGAATCACGAATAGAATTGCTCACCTATCAGAACCAGGAATTGTCAGACCTTGCGCTGGAAGAAGGTGAATTTGAATCCCTCGAAGAAGAACATTCGCGGCTGGCTCATTTAAACCAGATTCAGGAAGGTTGCGAGCGGGCGGCGTACGCCCTGCACGACGCCGAGGAACAGGCCATTAGCCAGCAGCTCAATCAGGTGATTAGCCAGCTTGAAAAACTGCAACAATACGACACGACACTGGAGCCCATTGTTAACATGCTCAATGACGGCCTGGTGCAAATCGACGAAGCCACTACGGAACTACAGCACCACGTTTCCAAACTGGATATGGACCCGGAACGGCTGGAGTGGATTGAAACCCGCCTGGGGCAGATTCATGATTTATCCCGCAAACACCGGATCAACCCCAGGGAACTCCCGGCATTGCAGCAATCCCTTGCCGAAGAACTGGAGCAACTGTTGGCGGCCAGTGACCAGTCCAATAACCTGGATGAACAAATCCAGGCGGCGGCAAAAACCTATTTCGACACCGCTGCCAAATTAACCGCGAGCCGCAAAAAAGCCGCCCGGAAACTGGAAAAACAGGTCTCGGAAAACATCCATGAACTGGGCATGCCCAACGGCAAATTCGTCATTGAATTCACTGAACAGGATGACATTACCGCCATGGGCATGGAACGAGTGGAGTTTCTGGTGACCATGAACCCCGGCCAGCCCCTAAAGCCGCTGACCAAAGTGGCATCCGGCGGTGAACTGTCGCGTATTAGCCTGGCAATTCATGTTATTACCGCCTCGACGGGCAGCATTCCCACCCTGATTTTTGACGAAGTGGATGTAGGCATCGGCGGCGGCACGGCGGAAGCGGTGGGCCGCATGTTGCGCGACTTGAGCAAAAACCGGCAGGTACTGTGCGTCACCCATCAACCCCAGGTGGCCGCCCTCGGTCATCAACACCTGCAGGTAAATAAATTCACCTCGCAGAAATCCACCAAGGCGGCAGTGACCGAACTCAGTGACAAGCAACGCATGGACGAAATCGCCCGCATGTTAGGAGGGCTGGAAATTACCGAACAGACCCTGTCTCACGCCCGGGAGATGATTGAACGCTCCCAATCCACGCCCGCCTAAGCTACCCGCGAGCACGCTATGCCCGGTTACTAACCTGGCGGCCAGGAAAAGGGACGCCCCCCCAATATATGGATATGCAGATGAAAGACCGTTTGCCCCACCTGCTCGCCGTTGTTAATCACCAGACGAAAAGCATCGCCATAACCTTGTTGGGCGGCAACCTCGGGTGCCTTTAACATCATATGTCCCAACATTTGCTGGTCATCCATCTGGGCATCCATCAACCGGGGCACGGGTTTTTTGGGAATCAATAACACGTGCATGGGCGCCTGTGGGTTAACATCCTTAAACGCCATGCACCAGTCATCTTCATAAACGATATCGGCAGGAATTTCCCCGTTCACAATTTTTCCAAATAT
>JASFMT010000478.1:0-3475 GCA_050117455.1 Gammaproteobacteria bacterium
GCATGGAACTGAGCATTCATTTTAGTGTAACGTCTGCAACCTCCTAAAACTTAAACGTTTTGGTCATATATCGCTGTTACTGATACAATAAACAATCACCCAAAATTCATTAAGCTATTGTTTTTACGGGCTATTTTATGATAAATGACAACGGACACGAGCCCGAGCGCATCAGCAAATCCCAACTGAAACGGGAAATGCACGCCCTGCAGACACTGGGTGAAAAACTGGTGGCACTATCCGAGGAACAAATTCAGCAGCTGGAAATACCGGATATTCTTCGGGACGCGTTGTTGCAAGCGAAAACCATCAAAAAGCACGGCGCCCTGCGCCGCCAGTTCCAGTATATCGGCCGATTGATGCGGGATATCGACGGTGATGATATCCGTGAGCAATACGAAAAAGTAACGCAGCAGTCGGCAGCAGCGGTTGCCAACTTGCATAAAATCGAACAATGGCGCGACCGCCTGTTACAGGATGAAATCGAGGATAAGGCGTTACAGGAATTTTTGCAGCAGTTTCCGCAAACGGACCGGCAACAGTTACGGCAGTTACTACGGGACAGCCATCAGGAACGGCGCAACAACAAACCACCCAAAGCTTACCGGAAGCTTTTTCATTTTATCAAGGATACCGTGGGAACCTAGTCTTCGCGCAGCAGCTATAAAAAAGCGCTCTACCATTTATAAAAATGGCGAGCGCTTATTTACGATAACCAGTGAATCAACCAATGATGGTTAAATTCTATTGACTGGCATTTTTATTCATCATTTTTGTCGCCATAGGCTCCCAGCATGGCGTCGTCCTGCATGCTAAACGCACCCAGACGGCTGTCTTTTTTCGGCATTTTGCGCTTGCGTTGTTGAGTCATTTCACTTTGACTGACCTGTACTTTCGCCACGGGTGTCCATTCGTCATTAACATCGCCGTAGCGGCCGAGCATACTTTCGTCCTCAAGCGTATAATGTCCCAGGCGTTCATCTTTAAATTTCTTACTGTTTTGTTCAGCCAATACAGTAGAAGCGCCAAACACCGCGATACTTAATGTCATTATCAAACATGCTGTTACAAGCGGCTTACCAAATCCTTCTTCGATTTTACTGTTAACTGCCTGAACGCCCAATTTATTGGTGATTTTTCTATGAACCATTGCACTACCTCTTAGCCTCTGTTAAACCAGATTGTGAATACCATCCCAAAGATGTCCTGACTGTATCGTCCGGTGTCCAGAAATATTTATGGCTTTTGTGCAGTTCATCAAAATAAAAATCAGTAGCGGATTTTCTACGCTGCGAATGAGGATATACTGGATTGGGCTGACTTTGCCAGGCCGGAATCACAGGGCCTGAAACGCCATAGCACTGGGATGTCCTGCCCCGCAGGAATGAAAAAACCGGAAATTTTATGGATATTACACCGGGCTATCCGGCGCAATTCGGAAATTGCTCCGAAGGCAACAGAATCCGTTCACACCTCTTCCACAGCACAGGTTAACTTACGATGCCGGAGCACCGGAAATGTTTCCCTCACCTTGCTGATTTGCGAACGATCATAGTTGGCGATCACAATTCCTGAACCGCTGGCCAGCCTGTCCAGGACATTACCCCAGGGATCAACAATCATGGTATCTCCATAAGACTCCCGCCCATTAACGTGGTACCCGCCCTGTGCCGCCGCAACGACATAGCACAGGTTTTCTATGGCCCGCGCACGCACCAGAATTTCCCAATGGGCTTTACCGGTGACCGCGGTAAACGCGGAGGGTATTGCGATGATTTCCGCGCCCTGATTAACCATGTTACGAAATAACTCGGGAAACCGCAGATCGTAACACACGGCCAGCCCCAGCCTGCCAAACGGTGTATCAGCAACGACAACGTTGTCACCGGCTTCTATGGTTTCGGATTCAATATATTTTTCATTGCTTTGCAGAATATGCACGTCAAACAAATGGGTCTTGTTGTACTGCGCCACGACAGAACCGTTGTCGTTGTACAGCAGACACGCGGCGCGAACTTTTTCAGGAGACGATGATTCGAGCGGGATAGTACCACCCACTAACCATATCCTGTTACTGGATGCCTGCTCCGCTAGAAATGCCTGTACAGGTCCTGCGCCGACTTTCTCCCGGACGGCAACCTTGTCTCTTTCTTCCATACCCATGATGGCGAAATTTTCCGGCAAAACAATTAACTTTGCACCGGCCTCCACCGCAAGACTGATTAAGCGTCTAGCCTCGATAAGGTTGGCGTTGACGTTCGGCCCCGACGCCATCTGGATGGCCGCTATTTTTGTTTTATTGTCGCTCATAACACACCTGATACTTAAATGAATCCATCTTTTGATTATTATCGCAAACCAGTGCGGGTTATCAATCGCGGACAGCCGCAATGTTGCTGTTTTTCTACATTAATTTACTTTATCACACCCCTGGTATTCATCCAGCTTCGGACTGGTTCGCACCGTTTTTTACTGCCCTTTTCAAAACGCACCAAATTAGTGATTAACCTGCCCGTTATTGGCGTCTACCGGCATCAACGTTAAAACTCTTCGGTGTCGGGAGCCAACGGTACTTCATTCACCAGTGGATCCAGCTTGTAGTTATCCCAGGGTCCAGTCAGGCTGTATTCAAAGCTTGTTGCTTTATCAAAATCCTCTTTCAATAACTGCTGGAAAAAGAACAATAGAGGCTGGCTGGTAATAATACTCAGCAAAATCGCAGAATCGGTAATGTGAGGGGTAACTCTTATACGCTGATCGTAATCCTGGGACCCAAGGCCAATACGGCCACTGAGAGACACATCGGCGCTGGGCCCCTGCAGGTCAAAATTGTTCGTATAGGCGTCACCACTTTCGACCTTAAACTGCCCATGAATCGTATCAAAACCAAGACCTTTGCCGAATAAATCACTGAAATCCAGCGTCAACCTTCGCGGCAGGGTTTGCAAACTGAACAGGCCAAACAACCTTGCGGCACCACCCGGTTCAATGTCGAGGATCCTGCCATCTTCAAAATCCAGTTCGACGTTGCCGTTAATACTATGCAAATCAGGATCGATAATAGAGCCCGGCCAATGAAGCTTCGCTGAAATGGTACCCTGACCACCGGAGATAGTATCAACATACCCCAGGTCTTTCATCGTCTTGCCAAGATCATCACTGTCCAGAACAAACTCGAACATGGATTTGGGTTGACCTTGCTCGACCAGCCAGAAACCGTGTCCTTTCACCGTTGTCGCCCGGGGCCGAACAATTAATTGTTGCAACAGTAGTCCATTATTAGTCTTTGCCAGCTCGAAAGCGACCGCGCCCAGCTTTTTGTTATCATAGGTAAATGACCGACTGTTAAAAACAATTCCGGGCAATTCGCGGGGATCCGGTTTCGCCCCCCCTGCTTCCGCGGAGGTAATCCGCACCTGTTGCATATCAAACTCAAGGGGATTAGTATCCAGATTCGCCGGCACAATAATCGTAC
>JASFMT010000479.1:0-3453 GCA_050117455.1 Gammaproteobacteria bacterium
ATTTTTAACGCAAAGGTGCTAAGACGCAAAGTTATTACAAGTAAATAAAATCATTTCCAGACCTGGAGCAACACCAGGGTAAATTAAGAACGTTACGAATGCCTATGTACAGCCAAGTACAACCAAACTCGGCCGCTTTGCCGGAAACGCATTGTGAGCACTTAATCCATTTTCAATGTCTTTTTCTTTGCGTCTTAGCGCCTTTGCGTTGACAAATCCGCCGCTGGAAACCACCCCAACATATCAATCCCAGCAAACCCGTCCACTACTCAGCCCCCTCCAGTTTTTGTTCCAGCTTTTCACCACGTTCCTGCTTTTGCTGCAGCGTCCACATGTGGGCGTAGTATCCCTCACGCTCCAGTAAGTACCTGTGGTTACCCTGCTCCACGATCCGCCCGTTGTCCATAACAAGGATTTCATCGGCATCGACAATCGTGGATAACCGGTGGGCGATGACCAGCGTGGTATGGTCGGCCGCGGTGGTTTTCAGGTCCGCAAGAATGGCCTGTTCGCTTTTGGTATCCAGGGCGGATGTCGCCTCATCAAAAATGAGGATTCGAGGGGATTTTAATATAACCCGGGCAATGGCAACCCGCTGTTTTTCACCGCCCGAGAGTTTCAATCCCCGTTCACCCACCATGGTGTCGTATTTTTCCGGCAGGTTATCGATAAAATCATGAATGTGTGCCAGCTTGGCCGCGCGGATAACGTCATCACGGGTGGCCCCTTCCCTTGCATAGGCCAGGTTGTAAAAAATGGATTCGTTAAACAACACCGTATCCTGGGGAACGATGCCGATGGATTCCCGCAAGCTTTGTTGCGTCACGTTTCGAATGTCCTGTCCATCGATGGTGATAGATCCCGTTGAAACATCATAAAAACGGAACAACAAGCGTGCCAGGGTTGACTTGCCTGCCCCGCTGGCACCCACTACCGCCAGCTTTTCCCCCGGCTTAATCGTGAAATCCACATCATGCAGGATAGGACGATCGACATGGTAGGCAAAATCCACGTGGTTAAAACTCACCTCACCCCGGGTTATCTGTAATGGTCGTGCCTCTTCTGCGTCCTGAATTTCGGGGTTTTCATTCAGCAAGGTTACTAACTGATGCATGTCAGCCAATGAATAGCGAATTTGCCGGTACACCACACCCAGAAATCCCAACGGTATAAACAGCTGTAACAGGATGGTGTTCACCAATACGAGGTCACCCAGAGACATATCGCCATTAACCACTTCCGCGGCGGCAAAAAACATAATGACGGTAACACCCAGGGCTATGATGGCACCCTGGCCAAAATTCAGCGCCGACATGGAAGATTGGCTCAACACCGCGTTATCTTCCCAATGATTCAAGGTATCATTACAACGGTCCGCTTCCATGCGCTCGTTGTTGAAATACTTGACGGTCTCGTAGTTAATCAAACTATCCACCGCTTCGTTGTTTGCTTTGGATTCCAGCCGGTTCATTTCAATGCGATAATGCATTCTCCAGTTCATCACCTTGAAGGTAAAAGCGACATAAACCGCGACACTGCTGAAGATAATGATCGTAAACACAATGTCGTACTGGCTGATTAATATCATCGCCACCAATACAAACTCCACCGCCACAGGAATAATGCTGAAGGTAAAGTAATTCAGGAGTGAACTTAGACTGGCGGCACCCCGTTGCAAATCGGAACTGATGGCTCCGGTTTTGCGTTCCAGGTGATATCGCAATGACAGGTTGTGCAAATGGCTCAAGGTGCGGATGGTTAACCGGCGCATGGCGCGATAGCGTACCCGGGTAAATACCACGTCGCGTATTTCGTTAAAAAACGAACTGGCCAGCCGCAAGGCGCCATAGCCCAGCAGTAACATTACCGGTAACGTGAGCGCCATATCCGCCTTACTGACGTCCAGCGCATCGACGATTTCCTTGAGCACCACCGGCACACCAACGTTGGCGATTTTGGCCAGCACCAGGCTGAACAGCGCCAGTAATACCCGGCCACGAAATTCCCACAAATAGGGCGCCAGTGCACGCAGGTTGTCCAGATCACTGCGGTCAACACTGGGAGCTTCCGTATATTTAATATGAGATCGCATCGAATCCAGCCGGCTTAAATTAAAGCGCCATCATACTGAAAACACCGCGCTCACACCAATAGCCGTAAAGCGATATTCGGTAAATTCACAGACTACTTTTACAGGTACAAAAAAGTTCAGGCGAAAAAAAAGGCGACCAAGACGGTCGCCAAAGGGAGAAAAGACTGTGTGGTTATTATTGTTGTTGTTGAAATTTACCGGTTCACAGGTAAATCAATGCATTCGACGTTTACACGACGGGTGTCGTTGATGAATCATTACTGCTGCTGTCATCCATACCATCGTCTTCACTATCTTCGGACCCGACTTCGGTAACAATCAGCATGCCATCCTGCATATAACCTTCTACTTCAATCATGGCACCGTTGACGATGGCGTCCTGAGTCATACCGTCTTCGTATTTCACGTTGTCACTCAGCATAACCATCTGGCCATTGACGGAGAACGTTCCATCGTCTGCGACACCATCGCTGGTTACCATGCCTTCGATTTCGATTTCACCATCATCGTCGTCGCCATAATCATCTTCCAGTTCGATATCGATAGCGATCATTTGCCCCATCTCTTCGCGGAAATAAACCTCAACGTTCATGCCATTTTCAAGAGTCAGGTTGATTGCACTGGGATCATAGTGAATGACCTGGCCGCCGATTTCGAAAGTGCCGGCGGTTGCATCCAGGTTAGCAATGATACCTTCTACTTCCATGTCATCGCCGTCTTCCATCTGATCATCTTCGACCTTGATATAGGTGGCAACAATATTACCGTTACCGTCCGAATAGCCACTGACCTCGACACGGGCACCTTCGGGAATCATCGCAATGCTGTCAATCATGCCGGACATTTCGGATTTAAAATGAGTGGTATCGTTAACTTGAACTGTTTGACCCACTACATCCATCGTGCATGGCACGGGATTAGTCATGCAGCCATTCGATACAACCTTGCCTTCGACTTCTGCATCGTAGTCGATATGGTTCGCGGTTCCGTGGTTACTTGAATCATCCACGGGACCATCTACAACTACGACCATGCCCGGATCGATGGCATCTGGACTGTTACTGGAGACATCACCGGTGACGTTGGCACTCGCCGCATTAAACGACGTGCCGCCCACAGTGACATTTGATCCATCCACGGATGACACCACACCCACAGTGCGACTACCCGATGTGCTGCCATCGCCCGAGCCGGACCCACCACAAGCCACCAACCCGACAGTCGGTAGCAATACGACTAATGGTAAAATTAATTTATGTTTCATAACATTAAATCCCCTTGCTGGAAATTAGTTAATTAATAAAGCTTCCTATTTGTCCAGCTTGGTCGCAACTAAGGTAAAAGTTGTTATAGTTGCCCTC
>JASFMT010000480.1:0-3445 GCA_050117455.1 Gammaproteobacteria bacterium
TACGGTTGACGAAGCGCAGCATATTTCATTTTCCCGCCGCATGGTGAAAGCAGGTATCAAGGACTTGTCGAAAAGCAAAACGGTTATATTACGTTTTATCATGCAGCGTATGCTCAATGAATTTGTGGCAGCGTATTATTATCCGGAACCGGGTCTGTATGATTTTGCCGGCCTGGTGCCGGGTCGTAGTTGGGCCGCGTTAGCCCGTAAGAATCCCCACCGGTTACAGTTTATCCAGCATCAGTTGTCCGGCGTTCTGCGCAATCTTGACCAGACCGGCATTCACCTCACCTGGCAAAACAAGTGACATTTGCTGGCAAGGTCACATTAATCCCAAAATTTAATTTAGAAATCAAAGAGAAACGGCTACAATGCGGTCATGTCGGGCAATAGCATAGGAAAACTGTTTACCGTTACCAGCTTTGGTGAGAGCCACGGCGTGGCGCTGGGTTGTATTGTGGACGGTTGTCCACCGGGGTTGCCGTTGAGCGAGGCGGATTTGCAAAACGACCTGGATCGCCGCAAACCGGGACAGTCACGTCACACCACGCAACGCAAGGAAGCCGATGAGGTGAAAATCCTGTCCGGCGTGTTTGAAGGCGTCACCACCGGTACGCCCATCGGCATGCTCATTTATAACGCTGATCAGAAGTCCAAGGACTACTCCAATATCAAGGACATGTTCCGGCCCGGGCACGCGGATTACACCTATCAGCAAAAATACGGCATACGCGACTATCGCGGCGGTGGCCGTTCATCGGCCCGGGAAACGGCCATGCGCGTTGCTGCGGGTGGGATTGCCAAAAAATATCTACAACAGGAATTTGGTATAGCAATACGCGGCTATTTAAGTCAATTGGGGCCTATTAAGGCGGAAACCCTGGACTGGGATGAAATAGCCAACAACGCGTTTTTTTGTCCTGACGCCAGCAAGGTGCCGGCCCTTGAAGAATATATGGACAAGTTACGCAAGGACGGGGATTCGGTTGGCGCGCGCATCAACGTCGTGGCGACCAATGTGCCGCCGGGCTGGGGGGAGCCGATTTTTGACCGGTTAGATGCTGAGATCGCCCACGCCATGATGAGTATTAACGCCGTCAAAGGGGTTGAACTGGGTGCGGGTTTTGCAAGTGTTGAACAAAAAGGCACCGAACACCGTGACGAAATGACGCCCGATGGTTTTTTGAGCAACAATGCAGGTGGTGTGCTGGGTGGCATTTCCAGTGGCCAGCATATTAAAGTTAGCATTGCCTTGAAGCCGACCTCCAGTATTCGAATACCCGGTCGTACTATTGATAAGCAGGGTAAAGCCACCGAAGTGATTACCAAAGGACGACATGATCCCTGTGTCGGTATTCGGGCCACGCCCATTGCCGAAGCGATGTTAGCAATTGTCCTGATGGATCATATGTTGCGGCATCGCGCGCAAAACGGCGGCGTGCACTCGGAAACCCCTGTTATCGCGGCCGGTGACGATTAACGCATTCTCAATGTACGCGTTCTGATCTTTGGTTCTTTGCAGTCATTCACAAACACAATTTAATTGAAAAATATGGTATCAAGCAGAAGAAGAAAACGTTCGCAGTCCACTGTCGTGAATCTCGATCCTTTTGGTGTCATTGGCCTTGGCCTGATTTTCCTCGCGGTCATGGTTGCTAAATGGTGGTATATCAGTCCGCCGGAAGGTGACAACTGTGTCATTTGCGTCGTGGCCGTCATCTGGTTTGTCTCCATGCTGGTCTTTAGCCTGCTGTCCGTGTTTTGGGTGCTTTGGTCAAAAAAATATGCCAAGGGAGCGGCCTTTTTATTTTTTCTCTGTCTCCTGTGCCTGGTCCTGGTGGTGATCGATTACGAAGTCGTTCAGTTTGTGGTGCGCAAGCTGTTTTATGGCGGCGCGCTGCGCTGGCAGGAAGCGGATGCTTCGTTCTTGATCGATACCTTTATACCCCATTCGCTTGGTTTGCTGCTGATCAGTGCAATTTTTTACAGCAGCCTGCGGGTGTTTTTGTGCCAGGAGCTGACGGAAAAAACGCTGGTCTATACCATGAATGCCATCATTATGCTGGCGGTACTACCGCTGTTTTATCTCGGGCTTTGGTTGTACTAGCTGTGGTTGTATGCGCCGTGGTTGTATTAGCCATGGTTGTGTCAAAAGCCGGGCGCCTTTCAAATTACCCCCGTCGTACTTAAAATCTGTTATCGTATTTGCCTCGCGATGCGCTGTTTGCGGTAGTCGCGGTTGATAATCGAATAACAACCAACCCAAAAAGAACCATACATTCCTATGCCGTATTGGCGCCTGTCAGGATTCTATTTCTTTTATTTTGCGTCACTGGGCGCGCTGGTGCCCTACTGGGGCTTGTACCTCAAGTCCACCGGTTTTTCCGCTAACGATATCGGTATTTTCATGGCCGTCATCATGGGCACGAAAATCGTGTCCCCCAATATCTGGGGCTGGCTGGCGGACCATATGGGTAAGCGCATGGTGATTGTACGCCTGGGTTGCCTGTTGGCGGCGATTACCTTTGCCGGTGTGTTCGTTAGTGATAATTACTGGTGGCTGTTGCTGGTCATGGTGGCGTTCAGTTTTTTCTGGAACGCGGCGTTGCCCCAGTTTGAAGCGACGACGTTTAACTACCTGGGTGATTACACGCATCGCTACAGTAGTATCCGGTTATGGGGCTCCATTGGCTTTATCGTGGCTGTTGCCGGCATCGGTTCGGTACTGGATCTGCTGGGGGCGTCGATTTTGCCAATTGTGCTGGTCGTTCTGTTCTCTGCGATCTGGTTGACCAGTTTGCTGGTGTCTGAACAATCCGCGCGGCATTTGCCGGTAACGCACGAACCCCTGATGGATATACTTCGACGGCGGGAAGTGCTGGCGTTGCTGGCCGTGTGTTTCCTGATGCAAATGAGCCACGGTCCGTATTACACATTTTACAGTATTTATCTTGAGGAACACGATTATTCCAGTTTGTTAATCGGGCAATTGTGGGCATTAGGGGTTATCGCCGAAGTGGTGCTGTTTTTATTGATGCATTATTTAGTGCCACGATTTGGTTTACGGGCGTTGCTGTTGTCAAGTTTACTATTGGCCGCCTTGCGCTGGATAATGATCGGGTATTTTGTCGATGTATTGTGGTTGCTGGTATTCGCGCAACTATTTCATGCGGCCAGCTTTGGCATCTATCACGCCAGCGCCATAGAGTTAATTCATCGCTGTTTTACCGGGCGGAATCAGGGTAAAGGGCAAGCGTTATACAGCAGTCTCAGTTTCGGCGCCGGTGGCGCGGTGGGCAGCCTTTATAGCGGCTTGATATGGGACGGACTCGGAGCAACAACAACGTTTGTGGTCGCGGCGCTGGTCGCGTTGTTAGCGTTTGTTATTAGCTGGATATGGATTAAACCGGACGCCATGCGACCCGTTTGATCTTTTAAGTAGTGT
>JASFMT010000481.1:0-3444 GCA_050117455.1 Gammaproteobacteria bacterium
GTCAGACAACACCGATGGTCAGTTAGTAGTATCGGAAACAGAAAACTAGTGTTTTTGCCATTCTTTAGTTATTGAACGGGTGATACGCCAAACAGTTGCTCGTGCAAACCCAGTATAAAAGCGGCAAAAATTGCCAGCCCGGCTGCAACAGCGATGGCGTCGTTAAACCGCGTGAGTGGGGCTTCTGGAACCGGCGGCGACGGGCGCCGTTTCAATGATATCCTGTCTGCGACGGCCCACAGCAGGAAAGCGCCAAACAATACAATATCAACAGCGCGACCGTTCGCCAGTAAATGGGCAAGCGCCCATAGCTTGGTAGCCACGAGCATGGGGTGTTGCAGCGCGGACTGAATGCGTCCGGGTAAATACGCGGCGAGCAAAAAAGGAAACACGGGTACCAGCAGGACAACGCTGAGGTAACGTAACCAGTCCGGTGAAGAGTAGAGGACGGTGCTGTCGATACGTGCGGCACTGTATCCGCGAATGATCAGCACCAGGCCAACGATGGCAATCACAGAGTAAATACCCTGCCAGGCGAGCGTGCCGATGCGGGCACTAAGCCGGCTACGCCATGCGGGCGCGACAATGGAAATTGAGTGTGTCCCCAGAAACAGGATGAGTCCTGTAATCAATGTGGCCATGATTTTTCAGTTCCTTCGCCTTAATCCCTCAATGTTTGCCAGCTTAGTGCATTGTAGACATACGCCGCAAGCGCTGGATGTTACTTAATGTGATATCAAAGTGCACATTAAGTCCTGCCAGGCCGGTGCGATAAAGCCCTTGTATGTCACATAAGCAAACATGTAGAAACCATGTGTGGCCTGGTAGCATGCAGTTACCAAAATTTTCGATTGAAAACGTCGCGGAAGCTTGCAACGTTCTACATTGGGAGCTATCGTTCCCAATATGGGAATACAGCAATCGAAAACGCCCAATTTGGGTGATGTTTTGTTTTCCAAGACCCAGCGCCAAGTCCTGGGTTTGCTGTTTGGCAATCCCGACCAAAGTTATTATGCCAGAGAAATTGTGCGCTTTGCGGGTGTGGGCATTGGCAGTGTGTATCGCGAACTGGAAAAACTTTCCGCGGTTGGATTGTTGACCGTGAAGACCATTGATAATCAAAAATACTATCAGGCCAACCGGGAATCATTGATATTTGAAGAATTGACCAATATTTTACACAAGGTCTCCGGCGACGTATATCCGCCCGGGCTGCAGGATAGTTATAGGTAGTAGAACTTCCCAGGGACTTACTGTATTGGATTTTTCAGCAACCAAATGGAGAAGCAATCGTGACTAATCAACAGAAGAAGAAGGACGAATATCAAAAGCTGCATGAAGCAGCTAAAAAAATCGTCGAGGAAAGCGAGGATATCCAGGCCGATGTCCATAAGTTGACGATGGAAGCACTGAGTAAAGGTAACCTGGATAAAGAACGGATAAAGTCCGTTGTGCAGTCGGTGCTGGAAGGTGCCGAAGTAGGCGCAAAAGATAAAGGCGAACACCTGAAAGCCGCGCTCTCGGATGCCGTCAAGGGGCTGGATGAGGCGCTGGTACAAACCGCCGGTGCCACGAAGCTGGCGATACAGGAGGCGGCCGGCCAGATCAAGGATTATACCCAGACTGATTTAAAGCAGGCATTGAATGATCTGGAAGATATGGAAGCCAACTTTATTGATGTTATTAAAGAAGTCGCCAATAGCAGTACGGACTTGGCGAGCCGTATATTGCATGATATTGCAACCCATGCCAAAAACAGCGGTACCGCCGTCGGTAAGAAATCCGCTGAGTCCATGGCAACGTTACGGGATCAGCTAAAACAACTGAGCAAGGACAGCTTTGAGGCGGGCGCGGAAGCTGCCAAATCTGTCAGTATCAAAATCGCACGCGCCTCCAGCGGGTTTCTCGCCGGACTGGCCGATACTATTGAAGGTGGTCACGGTAAAGAAAAGTCCGAGTCACCCGTGACATCAAGTACCGCTACAACAAGTACCACTACAACAACGCCAGCTGATTCAGCTGCTGCTGGAACGAGCGGTGCCAACAAAAAAGGCGATAAAACCACTTGATGCTCTGGGAAACACTTAAGGCGGCCCGGGATCTTGGCCGGCTTCATGAAATTGCCGTCATACTGATCCGTTTTGGCTTTGGTGATCTGGTTAACCGCCTGGGGCTCGGTACATTTCTGGAGCGGGCGGGCAAGGTACTGCGCTGGAAAAGTGTCGAGCATGCCGTGCGAATGGATCCGCCGGAGCGGGTGCGTTGTGCGCTGGAAGAACTTGGACCCACCTTTATCAAGCTGGGACAGATCCTGGCGACCCGGGTTGATTTGTTTCCGCCGGAATGGATCAGGGAGTTCGAAAAACTGCAAGACGAGGTGCCCCCTGTTCCGTTCGACGACCTTAAGTTCCAGCTTGAAGAAGACCTGGGGCTGCCGGTAACTGAAGTCTTTAAATCACTGAATACCGATTCCATTGCAGCAGGATCGATCGCCCAGGTGCATTATGCTCAACTGGATAACGGCGAAGAAGTCATTCTCAAGGTGCGCCGTCCGAATATACGGGCGGTGATCGAAGCCGACTTGCGGGTGCTGACAAGGCTTGCCCACATCGCGGAAAAAGAAATCGCGGAATTTAAATCGTTTCATCCCACCGATATCGTCCAGCAGTTCAAGATTTCCATTCGCCGCGAACTCGATCTGGCGCAGGAATGCCGCAACGCAGAGCGCATCGCGCGAAATCTCAAGGACGATCCTAATATTGTCATTCCCAGAATATATTGGGACTGGACCAGTGAACGTCTTAATGTGCAGCAATACATCAAGGGTATCCCGGGCCGGCAACTTGATAAAGTGGAAGAGGCGGGACTTGACCGCGAGCAGCTTGCCATTAACGGCGTGACCGCGGTATTACACACGATCGTTGTGGATGGCGTGTTTCATGCTGATCCTCACCCCGGTAACGCATTTTATTTACCCGGTAACCGTATTGCATTCATTGATTTTGGAATGGTCGGGCGGCTTACCGAAACGCGTAAGGGACAAGTCATTGATTTACTGCACGGATTGCTCACCCGCGACACGCGTGCTGTCATCGATGTTTTACTGGATTGGGCCGGTGATACGCAGCTCACCTCCGATGATATGACCATTGAAATTGAATCTTTCCTGGATAATTATCATGGCGCCACGCTGAAGGCTTTGAATTTGTCGGCCATGTTACGGGATATTACCGTGATTATGCGGGACCATGAGCTGGTTATGCCGCCGGATTTAACATTGTTATTTAAAGCTTTTATCAGCCTGGAAGGTATGGGCCGGCAGCTTTATCCACCGTTTGATATCGTCGCCGTAGCAAAGCCTCAAATCAAGAGCGCCATCATGGCGCGTTACGCACCGGATGCCATCTTTAAACGGGGCTGGCGCGGCTTAAATGATTTTCTCAA
>JASFMT010000482.1:0-3442 GCA_050117455.1 Gammaproteobacteria bacterium
CGAGCAGCAACTGTAAATAATTGTTATTACTTAAGTTCAGATAATCTCTCTCGAACACTGTGCCGTCAAATAATCAGCGAATACTTGTTTATACCCGTTCTTGCACATTTTTCAGTTCCGACCTTTAACGGACTCTGGCATTCATTAATGATTTCAGGCATGATTTGTCCCAGATAACGATATAATTACAAGACAATAATAAAGAGCAACAGGGAGACAAACCAACAATGCACGGAATAGCCCGCCTTATCCATAGATTCAGTTTTTTATTGTTCACACTCATTATAGTCGCTTGCGGTGGCGGTGGCGGCGATGGTGGTGGTGGTAACAGCAACCCATCGGCACCGGCGGCGGACACTATCGTTGCCGGCAACGCCGTCAAAGGCGTTATCAAGAACGCCCGCGTGGAAGTTTTTGCCATCGAAGACGGCATTGTAGGATCACTGGCTATTGCTACCACAACTACTGACAGCAACGGTGATTACACGATCACTGTTTCGCCTGGCTTGACCGGCTCGGTATTGATCAAAATCAGCAACAATAGTGATCCTGCCTCCCCATCCACCATGACTTGCGATTCGGTTACAGGATGCAATAACAGCGACGGAACGTTCAGTTTTGGCGATGACATGCCCCTGGGTGACCTGGAATTAACCACGGTTGTTGCCAGTATGACGGGCGGTAGCACCGAGACAGCGGCAATAACACCTTTTACACATATGGCCGCGGCCTATGCCGAAACGTTACCAGGCGGTTTAACCTCGGAAAATATCGCCACCGCCAATTCCAAAGTCGGCAACATGCTCGGCATCAACAATATTGTGACCACCATACCCCCGGACATTACTGCCAGCGCTTCCGCAGAAACCAGTTTTAACGAATCAAAATATGCGTATTTATCAGCTGCCATCGTATCCCTGGCAGAATCGAACTACGCCGGTGATATAGGCACAGTCATCGAAACTTTAACCAACAACTATACAAGCAATGATGGTGAACTGATCAGTTCGGAATCCGTCGATGACAACACAGTCATCAGCCTTTCTGAACTAGCCGTACATGCATGGGACCAAAGCTTTTCGAATAACGCTGACGGCCAGGTTGAAAATGCACTGGAAAACCTCGTGTGGATTGCACTTAACGCGCAGGATGAACTCACCAACACGATGCCCAGCCCCTCCGTTGGTTTGGGTGAACTGGAAACGGTGAAAGCTTTCGTTGCCGACGTGCGCACCTGGGGCAACGTTATCGATCAGGAAATTAATAATAACGCCAGCCAGTTCAAACAGGAGCTTGACATCGCGGATGTTACTTTTGATATCGCAACGCCGTTGCTCACAGACGCTTTCAACTACGGCATGACAGCCGCCTTTGAAGCCTATATCACAGGTGCTGCGACAGCAAGCAACGACCTGTCCACCTATTTTTCGCCGTCCGATCCCATTGATCCGGTCACCGCAATCGGTACGGTTTACGTAACGGAAACAGCGAGTGAAAGCAGAGTTGTACTGCAGGGCACCATAAATGATATCGCCATTCAGTTTACCATGGTTGCCCCGCCTGCGGCTGGTAATACGCTGAGCGGTAACGATTTTGAGTTAGTGGTTTCCAATGTATCGGTACAGAGCGCCAGTGCATCGATTACGGCGCAAAGTGGTACCGTTACCGTTTCCTACTCAGAAACTACCGACCTTACTCCCTGGCTAAACGACGCCTCTGGTATTGCATTTCCTGATCCGGACAGTGGTAGTGTCGATCTTTCCAACGTAGCGATCGCCGAGGTGGATAGTGCCGACCCCATCAGTTATTCCGGTTCATTGCAGGCCGAAATTGTTGGCTCACGCGGCGCTGCAGGAACAACGGTGTTACGCGATGAGCTTGGGAACGTTGTGCAGTATAACCCGGCCAGTATCAACTTCACCGGTAACGTGAGCAACTCAACCAACGAGATCAGCGGTCAAATTGCGGCCACCATGCCCAACGCAGAAACTTTCATTCCAGTGATGGGACCTCAAGCAGGCGACATCGTCCCTGCGCTTGGTAGCTACACTTTCACCAACAACAACAATACCGTTACGATTTCAGCGCCAGGTCTGACGCGTACAATCGACTTTGCGCCGTCAACGGGAATGATTACCGTTACTAATACATACGATTTATCCAGTCCTTTTTCTACCGATGTGGGTACATATGCTTCGTTAAATGAGTATCTCACCTCCGGTCAATATTATGTAGACTATCTACCGGTCTACGATGCCGATGCATATTATCAGGTGGTATTCCCTGATGTTTGGAATATTGCTGGTGGATCACTGGACGGTGTTATCATATGGGCAAACCCCGTTCCGGAAGAAAACGAAACTAACTTCCGCGAATTAACGGATATCTTGATAAGTTTTACCGCGCAACTGGAAGGTTTACCGGAGGCAATGTTCATTATGACCGGCAATAGGACAGGTTACCGCAGTGGTGATGCCCTGCTGACCATTGCGTATGGTGGACGGCGCATTGAACTGGAAGGCGACTTTACCAATGGTGACACGACCGGGACGATAAACATCACCAACCAGGATGGCGTGGTTATCACCTACAACAAAGACAATGCCACAACACTGGGGTACATTACCTACAATGGTGAACAATACGCAGAAATAGAGGAAGTCAATGGCATCACGCTGATCCGATACAACGACGGCTTTTTTGACTCTTTATAACATTAAAAAGATACATAACTAGCAATGTTTGAGGGCGGCTTCTTGCCGCCCTTTTGCGTTGAAACGCTGTATGATGAAACGAGCTACTGTTTTACTCCTGATCTGGTCTCCCCTTGCGACGGCTGAATTCCAGCCGTATCTGACATTACACAGTTTTACCTATGTCGAACCGGTGTCGATAACTTACGTTTTCCAAAACGACAACAACCGTTTCGAAGGTGGCGACACAGCATTGACTCACAATTGGGTGGAAACCGGTGTCGTGTACAATAACTTCGGCGTTGGAATCATAGGACGTTATGACTATGATTTGAAATTTTCGGAGGATACCGCGGAATTCTATCACCTGACCAACAACAAGAAGCCGCTTCCGGAAGGCCGGACATTCGATCTATATCTCAACGCCAAACACGTTTACAGCAACGGCGTACGGTTCAGCTATGGTTATGCATTGACGTCCAACACCGATATCAATATTGGATTGTCATACTTGAAAGGCACCAGGTTAACCGACGGCACGATTCAGGGCCGCGGTGTGGTGCTCAGTGAAAACGACTACGATTTTCAGTTCGACGTGGATTATTTTTACTCGGAAGATACGATCTTCGAACGCCGGGTCGATTCACCGCAAGGTAAGGGTTATAGCGTCGATCTCTCTTTAAACTGGGACATCAGTCAAAAACTGGGGCTTGACCTAAACGTCATTGATCTTATCGGCCGAATCTATT
>JASFMT010000483.1:0-3439 GCA_050117455.1 Gammaproteobacteria bacterium
AGCCGCGTGTTGCCCACGCGAATAATATCCCCGTTCTTTAAAACGTAGCGGCTAATTTCCTTATTGTTGACAAATGTCTTATTGGTACTGCCGAGATCCTCCACGATACACTCTTCAACGTTCTGATCCTGCTCAGACGGCTGTACCGTAACCATGGCATGATAGATACTCACGGCCTTGTCAGGAACCGCTACCTCGTTATCTGGCGCCCTGCCGATGCCAATCTGGCTTTCGTTGAGTGCGCACCTTTCACCAGTGCCAAGAATTAACAAATATGCCATCTGCCCGTTTCCAGAAGTTTCGCTGCTT
This sequence comes from Gammaproteobacteria bacterium, assembly GCA_050117455.1. Classification (GTDB taxonomy): domain Bacteria; phylum Pseudomonadota; class Gammaproteobacteria; order SZUA-152; family SZUA-152; genus JAKEGK01. The sequence continues at coordinate 310 of JASFMT010000483.1, forward strand.
GATAGGTGCGCCAGGTGGGTCAAGCTTATATACAATACGGCTATTGGTAACAACTTGAATTTCAAGCGGTTAGCGAAATTAAATCATCTATTTCATTAAAATAGTAGCAAAAAACCGGCAATAAACAATACCGTATTGATCCGCAAATGCCGGGAAGGCGCGAACTAGCGCTTAAACTGGAAAGATTTTGCCGCTCAGGACACCGCGGCGGGTGGCAGTTCAATCATATTAGCGAGTTTTACCAATTCCTCATGCCGGCGCAAGGCGCCCACATCACCGTTTTTTGCGAGAGCGTGTTGATCGGCTATCTGCAGCGCGAGGGCAAGAGAAAAAGATCGAAACCATTCTGATTTCTTGTATTGCTCCTGGGTGGTCACATCCAACGCAGCCCAACGCGCAGTGAATTCGTTAACATGCATCAGCGCCCAGTTATTTTGGCCTGACAGAAATCGCGCGGCGGCTTGAAAGTCCTCTGGTAGTGGTTTGGCAATGGTGCCACTCAGCAAGGCATTGATGGTCGACTTTCCAAACTGCGCCATCGTCATGTCGTCCGACTGATATATCTGCCACGCATAGTAGCTGGCGATAACCAGACCAATAAAAAGAAGAATTTTCGCGCCTCGGGCGACTGTTTTGAATGCCCTGATTTGAATTAAGATGCGTCGCGTCATGGGGTGCAAACGCAAGACTTTTTTATGTTGCGCCCCGTCCTGTTCTTCGTTTGCCGCTCGATTCGCAGTGGTTACTCGTGCGTAGAGCGATGCAAACTCCTCGCGGGTAATCTTGCCCTGGGAAAGGTGCTCCGTAAGCCAACGAACCTGTAATGCAGACATGACCTTTTACCTCGACGCTTATTATCGTAAACAGAAACACCCCCTGGAATGTTGCATACAACCCAAGGGGTGATCTACTGCTGTGCGAAACTTAGCTCTTTAAATCAGTTTTCTTTTCTTCCACGTCAGTGGCTGATTCACCCCCAGGCATTTCAGCTTCAGCCGTTGAATCTTGTGGTTCCTTAACGCCTTCTTCCATATTCTCCATAGCGGGATCAGACGCTGTAGTCTTGTCTTTTGCTATGCTGTCTGAGTCACCTTCGATTTTTGCTTCCATGGAACCATCTTGCTGCTCCATGCCTTGCATTTGATCGTTGACGGCTTCAACGGGTTCTTGAATGACGGGTAACTCCTGGCTGGTTCCTTCGGTATTGGCGACGTTGCTACTACTATCGGAACTGTTGGTGCCCGGCTGGTTTAAGCCGCAGGCCGATAACATCATCAAGGTAACGATTGCTACTACTGCACGCATAACTGCTTCCCCCCTTAGGATAGTCGATGGATACGTCTAAGTATGGTTAAAATTAACGCGTACGTGGTCTATTCGTTTACCTATGCCACCAACTACCACATTGTCTTCACAATTAGCTTACTAATTCAAGTTATTACGTCTAATAGTAAATTTTGGCGTTATCACGCGTGGGGATAAGAGTTCACACCTTTGTCGCAAAATATAACATTACTTAAGTAGTACGTATGGTAGAAGCACGCTTTAACTTGCCACTACTCGATACCGGTTTGTTGGCAAGCGCTGAACAGCAGCACGCCCTCGACTGACGAGTGGAATTGACATGGAACCTGTTGTTGAAATTTAGCCGGGTTAATTAGCCAGGGTCGACGCTTCATAAGGCACAAATGAAGTCAGGGTAAAATAAAACGTGGCGCCATTACCGGGCTTCGAATCCGCCCAGATGGTTCCGCCATGACGATGCACGATTCGTTGCACCGTTGATAGCCCGATACCGTGACCCTCGATTGCACTATCGCTGTGTAGCCGCTCAAACGGCCGAAATAATTTACCGGCATACTTCATATCAAAGCCGATACCATTATCACGAACATAAAAACACGGCCGGGTATTCGCTTTGGTTTTACCAAGTGTTATTCTTGTTTCCTGATTGCAACGTGTATATTTAAGCGCATTGCATAACAGGTTTTCCAGCAGCACACGTACCAAGTTTTCATCGCCATACGTATATAACCCGCCTTCTACATCGACGCGAATATCCCTGCCCTCCTGTGCTGTCTGCAGGTTTTCCAGAATCTCATCTGCCAGTTCGGATAAGTCAATCTGCTCAAGAAGCATATCGTGGCTGGAAATACGCGACAAGGTTAACAACCCGTCGATTAAGTGGTCCATACGTTTACTGGCTTCGATTATACGCGAGAGATAGTACCTGTTTTCCTCGTTCAGCGTATCACTGGTTTCTTCCAGTAACACGTAACTGAATCCGTTAATACTGCGCAACGGTGAACGAAGATCATGGGAAACCGAATAAGAAAATGCCTGGAGTTCCGTGACAGCGGCTTCAAGTTCCCGGGTTCTTGATTTCACCAATGCTTCCAGGTGATCCCGGTAACCCTTGAGCTCCCGCTCCGATTCATTGAGTCGCTTGATTACTTCAGATAACCGGGCCTCCGTTAATTTACGCTCTTCAATTTCTCGCTGCAGGCGATTATTGGACTGCAATATTTCATCGCGGGCCAGCTCCATCGCTTCGCTATGCATTTTTGACTCAAGATGCTTACGCTCCGCATTTCGTACCCTGATAAAAAGTGCCGCGCTAACCGCTAATAAAATGAGTAACGCGATACTCGTGCCGATGGAAAACCGTAGGTTGCTGGTTTTTTTCTCCAGGGCTTGTTGTGCCCGTAATCGCTGCAACTCGGGATCAAACCGCGCCGCTGGAATTAAAATGGATGCGTTAAAGGTTTGTTCACTGAAATTTTTAATATATTGCTGGCCTTCTTCCGACACAATGTAATCGTGAAAAGCCATGGCAAGTTCGCTGTTTACACCTGGCACTCGCGCGGGATCGACAACCAGTACACTGTAGATATTTCTCAAATTCAAATCGTCCCTATACAGCGGGATAATTTTACCTTCCAATTTTTCCTTGTTGTTAACATAGGTTGCCATTTCCGCGACGGCATAAACTTCGAATTCAGCTGCCTGTAGCAGCGTCGCAAAACCACTGGCACCCGTGTTTTCATACCCAATCCAGTCCGGATCGATACCTGCCATCGTCCAGATCTCCTCGATTTTCATGTTGGTTCCGGATTGCGGTGATGGAACA
>JASFMT010000484.1:0-3432 GCA_050117455.1 Gammaproteobacteria bacterium
GGATATAAGGCCGATGAGCGCATTATTAGCGGTTATCAAATACTGGCCAGCCGCGAAACGCCGGGGCTGGGCACCCGCGTCGAAACGGACAAGGCGTTCCGCGACAACTTTACCCGGCTGGATGTAACATTAAATGCCAGCGGTGATGGACTGCAGCATTCCATTGAAGTGGTAAAGAAAGGCAACAAAACCAAACCCTGGCAGATTGACACTATCAGTGGCGCTACCATTTCCTCCCGCGCCTTAGGCAATATCGTCGCCAAAAGCGCCGAACAATGGATACCAACCATAAAACAACGCTTACAGGACTTTAAACAATGACCGAAGAAGTCACCCATCATCACGGCAGCGTACCTGCGGATACCCAGGATACCAACGACTTCATTAAAGGCCTGTGGCTGCAAAACCCGGTGTTCGCCCAGGCCCTGGGGATGTGTCCCACGCTGGCGGTTACCAACTCGGCGGAAAACGGCCTGGCCATGGGGCTGGCCACCTTGTTCGTACTGGTGATGTCCAGCAGCCTGGTTTCCCTGCTGCGCGCATTCATTCCACGCCAGGTCCGAATTGCCTGTTACATATTAATTATCGCCACCTTTGTGACGGCGGTAGATTACATCCTCCAGGCCATTGACCTGGAACTGCATAAAGCACTGGGCGCTTTTGTACCACTGATCGTGGTTAACTGTTTGATACTCAGCCGCGCGGAAGCCTTTGCGTCGAAAAACACCCTGGATAGATCGTTGATGGATGCCGCGGGCATGGGCACCGGTTTTACGCTTGCACTGTTATGTTTAGGCGGCGTGCGGGAAATTCTGGGCAATGGCTCGATATTCGGCCTGCAATTGTTTGCTGACAGTTACCAGAACTGGCTGGTGATGATCCTGCCCGGCGGCGGTTTTTTTGTTCTGGGATTATGGGTGTTACTGTTTAACCATATTCAACAGCGCCGGGAAGCCAACAAACCATCAAGCGGAAAGGCAAAGGCAAGCGCATGATCAATGATTCCCTGTGGTCCATTTTTATTAATGCCAGCCTGATCAACAACTTTGTGCTGGCCTACTTTCTGGGGATTTGCCCCTTTTTGGGCGTATCGGCCAAACTCAGTTCCGCCACCCGCATGGGCGGCGCGGTCACCATCGTCATGGTCATCAGCTCCATGTGCGCTTATGGTTTACACGCTTTTTTGACCACCATCAATGCACCCTACCTGCAATTGATCTCTTATATAGTTGTCATCGCATCGACGGTGCAAATTGTGGAAATGGTTATCAAAAAAGCCAGCCCGTTACTGTTCCGCACGTTGGGCATCTTTTTACCGTTGATTACCACAAATTGCGCCATTCTCGCCGTGGCATTGTTTCAGACCAATCGCGACTATGACTTTGTACAATGCCTGATTTTTGCACTGGGTGCGGGTGCCGGGTTTACGCTGGCGTTGGTATTGATGGCGGGATTGCGGGAAAAGCTGGAACTGGCAACTGTGCCGGACCTGGCTCGGGGCACCGCAATCACCTTGATGATTGCCGGTATATTGTCGTTGACATTTATGGGTTTTGCCGGGTTAGGAAGTCACTAATGTTAGGGAATTATCTATCGGGGAATTAACAATGTTAAGCGTAATGGCGATTATTATGTTGTGCCTGGCGGTATTGCTGACAATATTGCTTGGGTTACAGGATATAAACCGCTAATCATTCACTATAATAATTTTAAACACGTATGTTGCAAAACATATGAAGGTACGGTTATGCGCATAGAAGATTACGACATCAGCCATCGTCTTGACGCCACGGTAACAAGCTCCGAACCCATCACACCGGACGACGCGGTGGATGAAGTGAAAGAACTGGTACTAAACGTTGAAAAAAATGGTATTGACTACCAGCCCGGACAATCCATCGCCGTACTGGTACCGGGCCCCCACGACGCCGGCCACCAATACCATGTGCGTTTATACACCATTGCCAATAGCCCTTCACAAACTTCTGCTAATGACAAAGAAATCGCCATTGCCGTCAGACGCTGTAAGTACATCGATGAATACAGCGGCGAGGAATACAAAGGCGTTGCGTCCAACTATTTATGCGACCTGAATCCAGGAGAACACGTGACTATTAGCGGTCCCTATGGCCTGCCCTTTGAAGTACCGGAAGACCGATCGTCCAATTTGCTAATGATCAGCCTGGGCACGGGTATAGCACCGTTCCGTGCGTTCGTTAAACACATCTATCATAACGTGGGCAACTGGCTGGGCAAGGTACGTTTATTTTATGGCGCCCACACCGGACTGGATTTACTTTATATGAACGAGCAACGCGACGACTTCAGTCTCTACTACGATGAAGACACCTTCAAGGCCTTCCAGGCGCTGAATCCCCGCCCCCACTGGGACGACTACATTGCCATCGACCAGATACTGGAACAGCACGAAGAAGAAGTGTGGGAAATGGTATGCGCCCACAATACGTATGTGTATGTTGCCGGTTTATCCAATATCAACGTGATGCTGGACAAAGCCTTCAGTAAAATGGCAGGATCAGCAGAGCAATGGCACCGGCGCCGCAAGGAACTCATCGCCGGCGGCCGCTGGACCGAATTGCTTTACTAACAACATTAATAACCGGCATCATCGACAGGAGACAACCCATGGCAGAACCGCAAAGCCCGCAAAAAACACCCTATGGCGTGGATGTTGAACAAGGCAAAACCTATTACTGGTGCGCCTGCGGCAGAAGCAACAACCAGCCCTTTTGCGACGGCTCCCACCAGGGCAGCGAATTCACGCCCGTGGCATACACCGCGGAACAATCCGCAAAAGTGTTTTTCTGTGGCTGTAAAAAATCAGGCAACAAACCTGTGTGCGATGGTACACACAATTCTTTGTAAAAGCGGGATACAATATGCACGGTTCACTGCCGCACCATCAAAATATGGCTCACGCCTTTTTCTGGCGATTCGAACACCTGAAAAAAGCCGCCACGCCGCAGGATGCGGTGGTAACCGCATCAGATGATACTACCAACGATGCGGTGCGTTCCTTACCGCATCCTACACCGGAATCTTCGTATCAGGTATTTCCAGCGTTGTAGGATGCGGTAGCAACCGCATCCAATGGCCGTATGGGCGAAATCTGCTTTCGCGATTATTTTCGCGTTTCGACGTATCGCGTCAGAGCGTATATAGAGTAGCCAATCCTTCTCCGACAAATTGATTTCAAACCACACCTACCAAAAATCACGTCCCAGATCGCCTTCAAAAATCGCAGATATGCGATATATTTATAGAAACGGTCGTTTTTTAGAAAAATAATTAATAAGCAATTTTGCCTGTCACCGGGAAATTACAAAATAGTCTATTGAGCCTATTGTTTTTAATGTTGGTTTTACAGACTTATTCACAATGTGACTAAGTCCGGAAATTTCACATTGTGGA
>JASFMT010000485.1:0-3415 GCA_050117455.1 Gammaproteobacteria bacterium
GGCTCCGGTGCTGCCGAGAACGCCGGTGGCTTTTTCCACCACCCGGTCAAAGGCGGACGATGCTTTATCGACCCGCGACTCGGCGGTACTGCCTGAGCCGGTGCCCGCTCCAGAAGGGGCCGCCGATCCGGCAGCGGTTTTCGCTGCCCGGAACTGTTGCAGTTCTTCTTTCATTTCGCGCTTTTTGGCCTGCAAGGCGGTAATGTAGCCTTCCAGTTCTTTTTCCTGGGTAACACAATCGCCAATGGTCGCTTCCAGCACCGGAATCTGAGCTTCAATGTCCAGCTGCTGTGAAATGGCGGCCTCAGCCAGATCTTCACGCGATTCGCCGACAGCCAGTTCAATTTTTTCCGTCAAGGATTCGTGCTTCTTGTTTTCTTCCATGAGCCGCGTGTTCGCCAGGTGTTTTTTCGCCACTACCCGCCCCATTTCAGCGCGGACTTCGTCAATCACACTGTCAATTTCCCGGATGGCTTCTTCCATCACGGTTTCCGGCACGGCATTTTCAACCGCATCCACGAGTGCGTTCAAACTGCCGCTGATGATGCGACCCACACGGCTGGTGATATTTTCATTCATCGTTGTTCTCCTCTATTGCGGTTGTTTGGCAATGACCTGGGCCAATTCCAGTACGGGTGCAATCCGTTGATTGATGGCTGACGGGTTATAACAGGGACACTGTTGAGTCACGCCCATCTGCATCACCGATTCGATTAACCTAAATATCCGGTCGGTGATTCCCTTTTCCAGATCCAGCAAGTCCCGCTCGTTGATATCGTGATCCGAGCGGGTAAACGTCGACAACAAGTATGCTGTCATGTCCGGTAGCCATTCGATTAACCGTGTCACCAGCTCCGAATGTTGACCGGTCTCCAGTTCCGCCTCGCGAATATACTCCCGCACCGGCTGAAAAAATTCCTGCATCATCCTGAATGCGCTGCTGTAGTCTTCCATCCCGGTGGATCGGCGCTTGGCCTCCGCGATGATCGCCCGCACTTTGTCGCTGGGTGTGGTGGCACCCGACACCTTCAACTGACTGATAAATTCCACGTCTTCCTGCGAAATGCGCGTGCTGATCGGTACCATTTTGCCTGCCATGGACTGCTCCCCTGGGTTTTAGCAATTGTTCAATAAAACACCAAATGTATACGTATGTATTTAATTATATACAAACGTTTACATTTGTAAACTATTATAAACCTCTTAAAAACAACAAGATAGCGATTATGCGCGGCTGCAGCGGGTTCATACCAGGGATTGCATCCCGCTCCCGGTGGCATGATCGGCTGACTGATGCAGGATCGGTGTACTGAGCGGAATGCCCTCCTCGGCCGCCTGGCGCAGGATATGTTCAATCACGCGATAACGGGTGCGCAGTAAATGACGCACGCCTTTGGTGTAAAAAAACAGCGCGTATTCCACCGCGTAATCCCCGGCACTGACGGTACACACTTCGATAGCGTGTTGGTACTCCACTGTCACATCCTTATCGTTTTTTGCCTGTTCAAACGCACGCTCAAACATTTTGCGCACCCGCGTAGGCGGCACATCGTAGCCAATCTTAAAACGCAACTGTTCGCGCAAACCGCGCGCCGAGGCAAACTTCGACAAATTGTGAATTACCAGGTCCCGCAGTTTGGCGTTTCGAATCATCAAGCGGTGGTTGTTCACAATGTTTAACAGTTCGGTATGAAATAACCGTGTTTTGTGCACCACACCGATATCGCGTTCTTCGGCTTCAAACTCGATTACGTCGCCGGTTTCCAGCATGCCGGAATTCAACATGATCAACCCGCTGAACAGATCCGGCGCCCACACACCCTGGGTTAGCGCCAGGAACACGCCGATGACACCGAGGACCCCGCCGGCTTCAAGCCAGCTTTCAAATCCCAGGACCCGCACTATCGAGACAATAACCAGCACGCTGGCCAGCATCGTCAAGACGATACTGATCAGTCGTGAATTGTAGGTCTCGACCACCACCACATTGCCGTCGATTTCCTTTTGCTTGCCGTAACGGTTATGCACAAAGGTATTGACGGCATGGATCACCACGAAACTTACGTAAAGCACCGTGATAGTAATCAGCAGCTTCATGCCCGGGCCCCGTTCGCTAACGGGCAATACCATGTGGTAATACATAAAGGCGCCGATGATGGCGAGATTGAAGGCGCGAAAAATGTGGACGCGCAAATTGAAGCGTTTCTCATCACCCGCACCGTGATAAACAGCGCGCATAATCCGCCGGGCTAATAGCATTAACAGAATGTTGATCGACACCACGATGATATCAATGGCGTTCAAGCGACTGAGAAAATCCAGGGTTTCCTCCAGCATGGCGGGTTCGCTCCCAGGGCGTTGCGCGATGTTTAGATTGGCGACGCAGTTTGTTCGTTGATGTTATAGCCCCCAAGGGGCCCTGCTACGTGCATTATGCTATGTATAACAATCCATGGCCATGTTCCGATATGGTTAAGCGTTAACCAATCGAGCTGCCACCTGTCAGGTATCTAACCACGGATCAAGATGTTATCGGTTGCACCATTTGTGCCTGACCACAACTGAAACCTGCCGAGTTGTCCAAGGCATTTACAGATGACAGGCCGCCGTTGATTTGCGATCATTTCATGGCCAGCGTGTTGAGCGCCAGCATCTGGCCGCGCCAACTTGAAACAATAAAATAAATAAACAGGAGCCAGGATGTCGTTACCCACCCATTACCAGCGCAGCATCGAGCGGCTCACTCAACAACTGCCCTCGTTGTTGGGCGAAAATCTTTATTCGTGCGTGTTGTACGGTAGCACAGTGCGGGGTCACGTCATTGACAAGGTCTCGGATATCAACATCCTGGTGGTGTTAAATCATTCGACGCCCGATGCCCACATCGCCATCGCAGACTGCCTTCAGGACAGCATATATATTGATCCGTTTGTGATTGCCCGCCCGGGTATGGCACGCAGTTTTGATGTCTTTGCCATCAAATTTCGTAGTATCAAGCGTAATTATAAAGTACTGGCCGGCGAAGACCCCATCAAGGATTTTAGTGTCACCGATGAACGTGTGCAGTTCCTGGCCGAACAGGCCTTGCGGAATCTGCGACTGCGCAGTGTCAACACGTTCATTCATCATCGTAACAACATAGTTCGATACACCCGGTTTTTACTGAATACGCACACGGCACTTTTCACCTATGTGGGCGAAATCATGCGCCTTGACCACCGCGAGGTGCCCCGCACTTATGCAGAGCGTATTCCGATGATTCAAGATTACTTCAACATTGATCCCCGGATTCTCCAAACACTGGAGACGATTCAGGCCGATCCCGACCAGATCACTACCCAGGCAATTCCGCAACTTCACCGCGATCTGTTTTCGTTTCTCGATGGCATTGTGTGCTGGATGGAGAAATCCTGGT
>JASFMT010000486.1:0-3400 GCA_050117455.1 Gammaproteobacteria bacterium
GACGACGTTCTGGATCGTCGGCGCTTTGGCGTTGCTTCTGCTCATTCCGCTGCAATACTTGCCGACAGAGGCAATGAAACCTTCGGGTGGTTTGCGTCTTGCGTTGCGATCAACCGGACATTTGTTCCGCGATACGTTTTCCAGTTCGGTGGTGGGATACGCACTGCTTGCCACCTTTCTCTGGTATGGCGGATTGCAGGGACTGTTTGCCAATATCGGGCTTTTCTATAATCAGAGTTTTGGCCTGACGACGGCAGAGATCGGTCAGGTGATCATGCTGGCCGGATTGGGTAGTTTTATCGGTAGTGTTTGGGGCGGCAGGTTGGCCGACCGGATCGGCAAAAAAGTGGCAATCACCTATGCCGGTGGTATTACCGTCACCGCGGCGGCAAGTCTGCCGTTGCTCACCCAACATGTTGAACTGACCATCGGCGTGCACATGGTCTGGGCAACCGCTTTTAGTGCCGGGCAAACTGCCTTGACGGCGTTGATTTCGGAATTGCGCCCGACGGTGCGCGGCACCGTCATGTCGCTCAACAGCGCCGCCATGTTCGCCGGTATGATGGTATTGACAGGACTGTCGTCGCCACTGCTGCAGGCCGGCGGGTTTGCTTTTATCGGGTATCTTTGTGCGGCGGCAGCGTTACTGGCCCTGCTGATCGCCCGCTACCGGTTAGCGGAAAAGCCGTCAGGTGAACCGATGCTTTGCGTGGACCGGTAAAACGGCTGAAATACAAACCAGAATCATAAAAGGAGTCTGAAATGTTTATTGGTCATTATGGTGTAAGTTTCGCTGCTAAAGTCGTTAAACCCGCATTGCCCCTTTGGCTGCTCTTTCTGGCGGTTCAAATTGTCGATGTGTTCTGGGCGATCTTCGTTTTACTGGGTATCGAGAAGGTACGTATCGTTCCCGGTATTACCGCGACCAACCCGTTGGATTTGTATTACATGCCGTATACCCATGGCCTGTTGACCTCCATATTGTGGGCGCTGGCAGCAGTGGTATTGAGCTACCTGATTCCCGGTATCAAGCGTTGGGGTACCGCGGCGCTTGTGGGTATTGCGGTTTTTTCGCACTGGGTGCTGGACCTTGTCGTACACCGTCCTGATTTGCCCCTGTATGACAATGTCCACAAGGTTGGCCTGGGGTTATGGAATTTTCCGGTGATAGCCTTTGCACTAGAAGTGTTGTTGCTGATGGGCGGTATGTATTTGTATGCTGCAAAGACGAGTTCCGTCAATCGGCGCGGAATGTATGGCATGATAGTCTTTGGCCTGCTTATGATGGCGGTCCAGGTTATGGTCTTTTTTGGTTCGCCGCCAACATCGGCTACTGAAGTGGCGGTATCTGCATTGATTTCTTATTTCCTCTTTGCAGGCATAGCCTGGTGGCTGGAGCGCCAGAGGACGATGTTGCCCGTGGGAGCAACATCATGATCACACTTGAAGAACCGTATAAATTACGCCCGATCCGGTATCTTGGTTTGTGGGCGTTGAAAAATTGGCGAATGAAGGTATACGGTATTGCCTATGATAAAGACATGCCGCAAGCGAACCTTATCAATGCTGCCAAACGAATTGCCGAGCAAACTGTCACGCAGTGTGACGAGACTGTAAAACATTACAACGTTGGATTCGTTGGGATTCATGAAGGCAAAACCGGTAATTTTGTATTTATCTCCTGGTGGGCGAACGAAAATGAACTGCACCATCATGTTTATACATCCGTGTCGGAACAGCCGGAAGACCTGGTTTACATGACGCCCACGGGGCTTGCTGCCTGCACCTGGGATCTTCGTGTCATGTGTTTCGAGCGGGACGCCTGGGTCGATTCAGTTTTAAAAAAATACCCGGAGCCTGATATTGAGGATTATCTGAAACGTATTTTGAACGCCGATACCTAACAGCAAGTAGCCCGGATGTAGCTGCGCGGAATCCGGGTAAGATTATAGTATTAAAAACATGTTCACGGACACCTGGAGGACGATTGGAAAAAAACTTCAAGGATCATTTTTCGGATAAATCGGATGCCTATAGCGTACATCGGCCGGGGTATCCTGACGAACTGTTTTCTTTCTTGGCTACCCTTACAGAGGGGCACGATCGCGCCTGGGATTGCGGTACCGGTAGTGGGCAATCTGCCGTAGCGTTAACCCGGTTCTACGCAGAAGTCATCGCGACCGACGCCAGCGAAAATCAAATAAAAAATGCGAAACCAGCCAAAGGTGTCATCTACAAAAACCAGCCGGCAGAACAAACAACAATCGAATCTGAATCAGTAGATTTAATTACTGTTGCCCAGGCGCTGCATTGGTTCGATTTTGAAGAGTTTGGCAGGGAAGCGAACCGGGTACTGAAGCCAGGCGGAATCCTTGCAGCATGGACGTATGGATTACACAAGATATCACCGGAGATAGACAAGGTAATAGATGATTTGTATGGGCCAATGTTGAATCAATTTTGGCCGCCGGAAAGGCAGCACATCGATGAAGGCTATGAAAATATCAAATTACCCATGCGGGAAATTAAGGCTCCCGAATTTCGAATGGAGATAGAATGGGATTTGTCGCAGCTCATCGGCTATTTAAAAACCTGGTCTGCCGTCAAGAAATATGAATCGCAAAATGGCGCAAACCCCGTAGATCTCAAGTATGAGGAATTGCAAAGGTTATGGGAAAATCCAGATCGCAAACAATTAATCAAATGGCCTTTGACACTAAAAGTGTGGACAAAAAGCAAGTAAGCCGTGCGCTGCTGTTCGCAACCCAGGATATTAGCTCATGTATGAGCTATTATTTTTTGAGACCAGGGGAATATGGTATATTGCATGAAAAATAGTCGTAGGGACTGAAATCGACCCATTGCCGACTCTCGTTGTTTTTGGTCTTTTGGATAAACTTGAAATTGAATCCGTTAGTCAAATAGTTGGCAGAGAGTCAAATTGTACCATTTTTAACTCACTTATGTTTTTCGATGCAACGATAAATCGTGTCTAACAATTTGTTGTGATTAAACGGTTTTTCCACAAAATCTGCAGCGCCGGCTTTCATGGCTTGTGCGGCGATTGATAACTCACCGTATGCCGTCATTATAATAGCTGGTATATGGATGCTTTTTTCCCTTAATATTTTCAATAACTGCAGGCCATCCATATCCGGCATATGATGGTCAATGAGAAGACAGGGTGGTTGGGAAAATTGGGCTTGGTCTATTAAATGTTGTGCGGATTGATAAAGGCAAGTCGCAATATTCAATGACGCAAAGAACATTCGCAAAGCGTCACGGATTGCTTCATCGTCGGCCACGATATGAATTGTCGGCTGAGTATTCAAGAGTTTCTTGCTATCCCTGTAGTTAACGTGTTGAGAGTGCGCAAGAACAATTATTCATGGCAGTTTTT
>JASFMT010000487.1:0-3400 GCA_050117455.1 Gammaproteobacteria bacterium
CTGATTCCTCTGACATGCAGATAGGGATGGGATAGAGCGTAAGCCAGTGCCCAGCAATCATCCACGTCGTTGTTGAAACGTTGGTCACATGCCGGATCAGTATCAATCCAAACTGGTTCGGTGCTTTGTGCCCAGCTTTCATTTACCCAGCTATTATTAAGAGTGCATGTTACTACTACCAAAATGTAAGCGAGCAAACGCATCATTATTACTGAATACCGGAACCACGAGCAATAACGCAAACAGCAGCCAGGCCATTAAACTCTTTGACTTCCGTATGAATATCGGCGAACCCGGCTTGTTTTAACCAGTTGGTAATTTCATTCCCGAATTTATAGCTGTCTTTGCTGGTTGCGTTTCTGTGACGGGGCATAAATAACGTTGCCACATCACCATAGGGCGCAAGAAAGGATTGAATGTGTTGGAAGACAGCCACGGGGTTTTTCCAGAACATGATCACATTTGCGGAATAGATATGATCAAAACATGTATCAAAAGAAGGATGACTCTCGATGTCACCCGTTAACAGCTTTAGCTTTCCTTTCGATATAGCGGTTGCCATTCGTCGGCTGGCCTGCTTAAACATTGTTTCGGAGTGATCAATACCGATAACAATACCATCATCGACAGTTTTCAACACACGTTCCAGTGCCACGCCCGGGCCGTAACCGATTTCCAACACACGATCGTTACGTTTTAACTCCAACAATTCCAGCATCCAGAGATTACGTTCGATATTGGACGGCCGGTTCGCCATCACATGACCAGCCAACGTACCCAATAATCCGTGAGGCTGTTTAAACTGATTTACAATCGATTGCCTGATATTCATTGTTGATCTGCTCCACTTTGGGTTATCCGGCGCAGGGATAATGGATGGTTTCGGCCCTGTCGTAACAAAAAAGATATACAACCGATGAACAGGACCAAGCCAAATGCCTGTTTGAATTTCATGGCAGGTAATTGAAACAGGTCCGGTGCGAAACTGTTCCAGGAAAATAATACAAGGATGGTAAATGAAAATATAAATGCTACAGAAATGAAAATCAGATGCAATATTCCCCGCTTGACAATTTTCATCTTAGGTCTCCTTTTCCAATGCCTGTTGTTTCAGTTCCAACCAGTCTTGTGATTGCAGGAGGGTGTTAAAGCTTTTAAGCGTATCAATACAGGTTTGTAGATCTTTGCCGGTAAACTTACGAGCGATCTTTGTGAACAGAGCGTTTTCCATGCTCTTAATGTTGGCAAACAATTGACCCCCCTTATCGGTACGCTGTACAAGGAAAGAACGTTTGTGCGCCGGATTCTCAATAGTGCGCACTAATTGTTTGTCCAGCAATTCGTTGACAATTTGCTGAACATGCTGCCGGCTTACGTTATGGGCTCGGGCGATGTTGGCCAATGTTTCCGGTTCATTATGACTCAGGAACTCCAGCACTGCACGCTGGCTTGCGGTCATGTCATAGGCCGCTAACAGGTCGTTACTCTCGCTGGCAAGGCGCTGAAACAAACGGCGTGTTTGCCAGATCAATTGAGCTATCTTCGTTTCTTTGGTTTGCATCGTGATCCTTTTCGTATCGTCACAACAGAAATTTGTATTTCGTACTTGTCAATATAGTTGTCATAATGAATTATGTCAAGTAACTTGACATAATTCGCATGTATCTGTTTTAGGTAAGAATAATAATACTGACGGTGTGGTATCGTTACTGGGCAAGCCATAAAAACGCGTACCCGTGGGAGGTTTACTAATCCTGATATCTCGAGGGACAGACTACGTGTAGAAAACAGGAATCTGGCGGAATGTGGTTTTTTGAAGTTACTACGCTAAGACTTGTTTGAGTATTATTTGCTTCGTAGTTTTTCCAATTCCCGGGCAATTATCAGTTGTCCTTTCCACTTGCCATAGGCTTTTCCTTTTGCAGTCAGCGCCACAAGCTGATGTCGAGTTTGTTGATTGATGGTGCCGCCTTTTTCATTGCGAAACGGGGTACCGGGTAATGGCATGAAGGTGTGGTTGTGGATGCGGGCGCCGAGCTCGGTGAGTTGATTGGCAAGGTCTATGGTTAATTGTGCATCGCGGCGGGTTTCGCCGGGCAGGCCGAACAGGAAATCAACGTTGGGCTGGAAGCCGGCTTTGACGCAAATTTTTACCGCGTTGATGATGGATGCCACGTCATGTCCTCGGCGGCTGCTGTCAAGGATAGCTTGTGAGCCAGACTGTCCCCCTATAATAACATTATCGTTATCAACGTACTTTTTAAGGATGGCCATGTTGTGTTTAGTAACGTGTTCAGGGCGGATTTCGGACGGGAAGGTGCCGTAAAATATCCGGCGTTGTTTGCCAATAATCTCCCGTACCGTAGCCAGCATGGTTTCAATGGCGTCGATATTGACATTTTCGTCCTGCGAACCATAGGAAAACGACGTTGGTGTTAGAAATCGGTAGTCGCGCAAGCCGTTGGCGGCCATGATTCTCACGTAGTGGGCAATGTTTTCTATGCTGCGATGCCGAAACCGGGCCTTGTTCACATAAGGTGTCTGGCAGAATTTGCAGGCGTAGACGCAACCACGGGTGATTTCCACCGGGCCGAACTTGCGAAAGCGGCTGGCACAGGGTGGGTAGTCGTTCAGGTCAATGGTCTGGCCTTTGCCGTTTTTAACCAGTACGCCATTATCCAGGTAAGCGATGCCTCGTACCTGGCGCGGATCGCTTCCTTCATAAAGAGTTGTTAGCAAGTCCGTAACAATTTGCTCACCTTCACCTACCGCCACCAGGTCAAAACCGGCATTAAGCGTTTGTAGTGGTTCGGCGGTGGCGTGAACCCCACCGGCAAGATGAATCACGGAGGGGGCATCAATGTGATGCTTCACTGTGGCCAGTTGCTGTTTCATTTCTTCAAACTGGGGAGAGTAGAACGACCATGCCACAACAACGGTCCTCGATTGCGCTTTGGCGTGCTCTATATGGTTGATTAATGCATCGGTGTTCCTGGCGAAGTGGATGGGAATATCGCGCAACAGGCGTTGCGTCATGATGCTGCCGGTAATGACGTTCAGCGCATACTTGCCGGTTTGCTGGTAATTTAAAATGAAACTGAGATTGGAGTGGGGCATGAGCTAATAGATTGCCGGGAATAATGGCGAGCAATTATACAGAAAATCAGTGTTAAAGTTAGCCTTTCGCACCGCGCATTGACATAGGTAATGTTTATTGATTATCAATCAGTTAGAATCGATATCGAAAGCATAACCTATGGCGAAGTGATCGCTCAAACAATGTGCTCGCCGCGGTTAATGCTATTTTCCCGTATCGGTAATACCGAAGGTTTTGTGGGCGATGTGTCTACGGCGGTTTCGATATTACCGGCCCAATGATATCGGGAGTCACCACATTAGC
>JASFMT010000488.1:0-3390 GCA_050117455.1 Gammaproteobacteria bacterium
GCCCATTATGCGATGACTCATCGTATTCAGCTGTTATCGCAGAATAGCAAACAACAATATAAATATTATGAGCAGGAAACCTTAGTTAGCATGGATATTTCGTTTAAAAAAGTCGGCATTATCGGGAAACACGGCGACGATCGCGTCGTTGACACCATCAAGCAATTAAGTGAATACCTTACGGCGAACAGTCACGAAGTGTTTATTGACCGGATGACTGCGGAGCTGAACCTGGATTTGCCCTACGAAGTGCTGGAGCGCCAAACTTTGGGCCAGACCGTGGATCTGGCGATTATCATTGGCGGTGACGGCACATTGTTAAACGCTGCCCGCAGTTTGTTTACCCATGATGTTCCGTTGTTGGGTGTTAACCTGGGACGGCTGGGCTTTCTCACCGACATTTCCCCGGAAGACCTGGAGCAAAAACTGGATAAGATTTTCGCCGGCGAGTACCACGAGGAACCGCGCGGCCTGCTTCACACCCGCATTCATCGACAGGGCGAGCTGATTAATCAAAGCAGCGCATTTAATGACGTGGTTATCCACAAATGGAACGGCGCTCGCATGCTGGAATACGAAACCTACATTGATAACCACTTTATCAACACCACGCGCTCCGACGGTATTATCGTATCCACGCCCACAGGATCCACCGGCTACGCGCTGTCCGGAGGCGGCCCCATTTTGCATCCCAGCCTGCATGCTATTGTGCTGGTGCCCATCTGCCCCCATTCCATGTCGTACCGGCCATTGGTGGTCTACGCAGACAGTGAAATTAAAATCGTGGTCAAAGACTGCAACCAGGCCGAAGCCCAGGTCACCTGCGATGGCCAGATCAACCTGGGGCTGCAGGCCGACGACCGAATCGATATTACCCGCGAACAACACCTGATTCGTTTAATTCATCCCAAATCTTACGATTATTACGCTATGTTGCGCGCCAAACTGCATTGGGGAAAACGACTATAGTGTTACCCCACCCCGTATACCCTTAAATTTCTTCTCATGTATTGACCGGTAAGGCCATTCGGCCCCTGTTCAGGCTGTAGTCATTCGCGGTCGGCTACAATACGCCCCGATTCAGTTGACAAGATTTTTCTATCAAGTCAGCCCGATTATTGCCGATAACATAAACATCGAGGCCCGCAACAATCAATAATCAGTCTGTTATGGTATTCAACGAACAAGTTTTCCAACTAGTCCTGGCTCAACTGGCGCTGTTAATGTTTGCCATCCTCGCCATGTTTGCCCCCATGTCCATGATGCTGCTGGCCATTGCCGCCCTCAGTATCACGTTTGCCTATTCACTTGCTTCCTCGTTTACACTGGCAAAGGTGCCCCAACAAACCGACGGCAGGGAATGTAATGATCGCCAACATTGTGCGCTTCTAGGCACTCATATCGGTGGCGCCCTTTGTTATGCAGTAATGATCAATTTTCTCTTCAACAACCTGCTCTCCCTCTACGCATAACGTCACAACGACGGTCCTTCCCATTCCCCTGCCGCGCTTTAGAACGCGCCATGGTGTTTACACGCTTGAATAACACAGCCATTTAGTAGAATATAGCGGCATGAGCGCAATACATTACTCACATGCCACTAAAACCTGGTTAAGGATCACGTCCGGGATTTTGGCCCTTGCTGCCATGACCCTGGTTGTGTTGCGCGCCACATTACTCGTTCGTCATGGCGCCGCTGCTGATGGTGGAATGGCAGTACTGGATATTTTGCGCCTGGTTTTTCCACTTTCGTTGTCGTTGTTGTTTGGCTATGTCGCCTGGAACGGCATGTTCCCCTTCAACAACAAGCACAACCTGTAATAACTGTCTCGCATATCACTGTTTAGCCAGCAGGTTTCATATACTATGACACTCTCCGGCGCCACCTTGATCAGTCTGCTTTTTATTATCCTGGGCGTTGCGTTGGTTAAAATGCGCAAATCCGTGGGGGAAAAAGCGGCAATATGGTATAAAAAACTGGGCATCGAGGTTCCCGAAGAACTATACACGAAACAGTTTGCATTCATTGGTGTGATGCTGATGATTGTTGGCTTTTTGGGTGCAACCGGTTTGCTTGCCTACCTCTAGTCATACTTGCCATCCTCAAATACTACGATATCACGCTGATTTCAGCGGCGGAACAACCCATCAATTGTTATCAATTCTATTCAGCAACTGTTTTGAACTGCACCGCTGTGCATTGTATTGTGTTTAATAAACCCCGTTAATTGATTTAAAAAAAGTTTAATAAAACACTATTTAATCAATCATTGTGGATAAGATTCACCATAATCTCCTGTTTTACCAATTGGTTATCTATCTGCACATAAACTTCAAACAAAAAAGAAGTTTATTATTTAATAATATAGTGTTTGACTTCCTGAAAACGATTAGGGCATTGTCTATCTGCTGAGTTGAGCTGGTGTGTAAATAAACATATACGCACCACTTTTCTATACCTTTTTGTTTTTTTGCCGTCCAACAACAATAACAATAAATCATAATAAAACAGCAGTTACAGTAGAGAGATCGCAGTACGCGCAAGGCAAACGACAGGCTTGCGGTAGGCATCCTGTCAAAGATTCAATCAACTGTAATGGAGGTTTTAACATGGCAACGACGTCCACTTACTCATCGGGCTCACCTGATGAGGCCATCAATGAAGCCCGGCAACGCGAGCTATCTTCAGCAGAAGCGTTGCAGGGCGAACCGGAAGCCTGGGAACCCTGGGAAACCAAGCTGGTACTG
Organism: Gammaproteobacteria bacterium; assembly: GCA_050117455.1. Classification (GTDB taxonomy): domain Bacteria; phylum Pseudomonadota; class Gammaproteobacteria; order SZUA-152; family SZUA-152; genus JAKEGK01. The sequence continues at coordinate 2,749 of JASFMT010000488.1, forward strand.
TACAGTATAGGCCTCGCAATTGTGGGCCTGGTCGTTCTCGGCATACTGGTTAACACCTTTATTCTTTCCTGATACTCAACAAATAGATCTTTAACCGCCAACTTTTAACCTAGGGGGAACAATAGATGCGGGCGGATGTTGAGCTGAAACTTATTCACGATGGTCAAGAATGGATCGTGAGTAATGATTCGTACACGGCAAGCGGCAAAACGTTTGAAGCCCTTGATAACAACCTGATCAGTGCATTGCGCAATTCTGGCAAGTTCACGCAAGGCACCAAGGTCAAGGTATTCATGGGTTTTGATTTCGCAACATTTCCAACCTGGCTGCGACAATATCATACCCACTACTTCAACCGCCTGGTTGATGTTGTGGTGTAATTACTGCGAAATCGTTTTGCCCGTTAGTGACTAAACACTTACAGGGGAGTGACAACAATGAATGCGGTAAATAGAAAATGGTACGACGGGATGCTGTCCACCGAAGACTGGTGGGCTGTTTGGCTGGGGTTGATTTTATTCGGCGCCGGCCTGATGAGTGTTTTCGGACTGGATCTTGTTGGCTGGATGGCCAAAACCAAAACCTGGGAATTCACCAACTTTATCGATAACCCTTCCTGGAGCAAGCTACTTGCCACCTCTC
>JASFMT010000489.1:0-3374 GCA_050117455.1 Gammaproteobacteria bacterium
ATGGCGATGGAGACAAAAGAACCTTCGACACCGGTGGCAGATTTACGCGGAAACAACAATAATGAAACCGGCGAGCCGCTGTTACCCGAATTCCTTATAATATCTTAGATAGCACCCTGTTCATCCACGAAGATCCAGCCGCTATTTTTTCCGGTGCAGATGAAGACTGTGCAGCGTCCACCCCACCAGGATCCCGATCGCGAGCATAATAAACATGAACAATGCTCGCGACATGGATAGCTTCCAGAACAGGAACTTGATATCAACGACGGCAACATTTTGCACGATAAACAGTACCGCTAATCCCGCCAGCACCAGGCTTACTATTAATTTGACTTGCATGCGGATCTCCCTGTCCCCGAATTAACGTGAGAATCAAACATTCACCATAAGATACATTTCCCTGAGCAATAACAGCAACGACAAAGCAATCATCGACATACCCGCCATGCGGGCGGTCTGGCCCTTGATGAGCTTGACAGTGAACGGTACCTTCATCCCTTTGGGGGGAATTCTTCCTGACAGCATGACGCGATAAGCCACCCACATAAAAAGCAGTATCGGCAAACTTCTGGCTATCCCGAAAGCGATGCCCGCGATATAAGCTTTCTGTTCATTGAAGGCCTGAATGGCTCCCAGTTCCTTGTCCGGTGGATTCATCGTCAGCAAAAAATCTATCAATGGCTCAAGCCACACCAACAACAGAACATACAAAAAGAAAATAATCAGCCAGCTTTTTCCCACCTGGGGATCACCCGGCACAAATTCGTCATTGTCATTACGCATTATGAAATCTGGGTCACGAGCCGTGTTAGTTATTCATTGTAAATGTTGATCCCACCAGTACCTGCCCTATGCCGTATCGTCCATTCCCCATGCCCGAGCGTCCCGGCTAATTGCTCAATTTTCGTACTACAGGATTTCTAAGTTTCTGATCATAAAAGTATCATACCCGGGGTAGAGTTTTAAGCATCAAACGCTGCGGAACGGCATCGCGGAGAAAATTAAGGTTAATCCGACGCGTGCGGAAATGGACAGTGTGATATATAGCGGGGTAAATGGTGCAGTAAATGCAGCCGCGCCGCCACTGCAAGAGACAATGTACCGGCCCCGGTGTGTAAGCGGCGCGCTGTCGCACCTGGGTATTTACCATTGGAAGATAGAAAAAAGTGTTTATGCCGAAACACAGCGACAGGATTATTAACCCCAAACAGCTACCAGTACTTTATCACTATGAAACCTTGTCGAGTTGCTTCATGAATCCCGCCGGATTATCCAGGTATAAATCTATAGCTTTTTGTACACCTGTTTGACTAATAAATGCGATGGCTTTGTGTATCGCGCTGAATCGTCCACCGAGATTGTCCGCCATAGCATTGATCGTTGCGACTCTTTTACTATCACCATATCGTCGAATGTATTCCCTGGCTAATACAATAGCCGTTGCTTCATTAATGGTTTCGCCGGCATCAATAGCGTATTCATGAGCCTTTTCAGAAGAAACGGATTGTTTCAAATTCGCCTCGTAAATCTCCGACGGCGCGTGAAATGTTAAATGTAATATTTCCGAAAACGGCGATACCAGTGACGTAGTACCCGGAATCAGATATAAATGCGCTTTTTGCGGTAACGATTGCTCATCGCCTACAATAAAATGAATCGCCCGGTTTAATGGCTGTGCATTGATTAAGCTGGGCAGATCATTCATATCATGCCTGTCAATGAATACCCGCATGACGTAATAGGTATAACGCCCGATATCCGCGCGGAACTGTTCGCTATCAATGAGATCGTCGGGATGACTCTCTGGCGTTAAAATATGCCAGGTCATTTCAGCATCAAACAATCCGTTGACGCGGCTGTAAAGATAGTCGTGGACTCGTTTGCAGTATTCCAGCAGCCGGTGACCATCGTCGGCGTTATAGGGAACTCCAAAGTGCTGGTAGCTATAACTTAAGTCACAGGAATCATCCCACGGTATCTGGGCGAACTCAAACTCCGATTTGAGAACCGAACGTATGGTTTGCAGTTCTTCGGGGGTAAATATTTCACGGTTAATGCGTTGTTCGTCATGTAGGGCGAAAAAGGCATTTTGCACCGTCGGTGCGTCTACCTGTGGGCCAAGCCCATCCCGGTCGGCAAAGGAAAATTCGTCGACATTATCAGCCGTCATGTTCTTTGCGGCCGCCAGTGACAAGCCGGGTATACCCATTAAGCCGGCGCTGGACAGCGTTAGATAAGACAGAAACCGGCGCCGTGATATGCCGGGCCTGGTGGCGAAAAAAGGCTTCATAACGTGCTCCTGCTTACAATCTTTGCTTTCGAATCCATTGGGTATCAATGTTACGAATGCAAATCTTCGATCTATATAACGCTAACTACAGCGTCATTGTCCAAGCCTTTAAGAAAAGCTAGCGAAAAATCACAGGTGAAGCTTTGATAAGCATCAATTCCGGAAGGGTAATATTGCCTTTTCCCCGTGCGGCTATCTAAAAAGATATAGACACTCCGGCGAACGCAACATTCGACTGGAACACGTTATTTTGACATCAGAAATGATCAATTTTGCTGCCGACTGCCGAAGAATTTGCTAGTCTTAAGATAAATCAACGGGTTAATTATCACTATAGCGGCGCTCACGGCCGAATTTTATGGATCATTCATCGAAAAAATTACAGTTGGTTTGGGATATCAATAAACTCCATTGCCATATCAATGGTGTTGAGATTGCCGTAGCGCCACCACATTTAGCCCCATTCAAAACAGACGCCCTGATCGAGGAACAGGATACGGCCCTTGTACTTGGCGAATCAGAAGAAATTCGCGATCCCGGCGAAAAGCCGGCGTGGTATCTGGCCAATAAGCTGGAATCACAGGTTTTATTAACACCCGGTGAAGTCATCGTAAGAGACACAACCCCACTGCGCTTACAGGCGGTGGTTCATGACCTTGATGCAGTACCCAGTTGTAGTGAGCTATGGATTTTTCAGGCCATCCAGCAAGTCTTTGAAATTGCCGGTAGTCGTGGCTTTGCGTCCTTACAAATGCCGATGTTGGGGTGCCGGTTTAGCAACTTACAAACCGGCCAGTTTCTCGGCATACTGTTACAGATCATTACCCGGCAGCGACCATCGCCGATTAACAAACTATGGCTGCTGTCAACGGAACAGGACTGTGAAGCGGTTTTTGCTGAACTGGCAGAAAAGGCCCGTCAATACCGATAACCGGTCTGAACAACGACTGTTTATGGTTTTTGTGGTGGTTTTTGCAGGGTTATGATTTTTTCCAGCAGGCCTGGATTGTCCCACTCCCGCGTTCCAATAGCCCGGTATACCAGCCGCCCCTGGGTATCAATCACAAAGGTAGTCGGTAAA
>JASFMT010000490.1:0-3371 GCA_050117455.1 Gammaproteobacteria bacterium
GCAATGTGAAAAAATGGTATTTCAACCATAATTTTGTCCAGTATCTGCATTTTTAACGTCTTAAAAGTCTTACCAGTAAATTTACCGCCCACAATGTGATTTTTTTGTGGAGCAGTAAAGTAAACACGGCACATTCGCAATCAAAATGATTCTACAACAATAACGGGAGATCACTTATGTCTAAAAAATTGTCTTTTGTCGCAATTATCTTCAGTCTGTTATTTCTGCTGGCGGCATGCGAGAAAGAAGGGCCTGCGGAACAAGCAGGGGAAAAGATCGATAATGCCATGGAACAAGCCGAACAAAAAGTAGAAGAAGCTATCGATGAACCCAATGAAGGACCCGCAGAAGAAGTTGGCGAAAGCATTGACGAAGCTGCAGAAACTGTAAAAGAAAAGGCGAAAGACGCGAAAAAAGAAATGGAAGAGAAGATGAACTAACGTCCGGATCGGACAGTTACCAAACGAGCACTATGATTTATTTATACATAATCGCAAAAAGGCAAGCATTCTGTTTCATTTCGTTAATTAGAAGGGTTTCTTTGTGATCGAAACAACAAGTGTTTTAACAGTCATTATCGGCATCCTGGATCTAATTGCGATTATCAGTGTGCTAGCTGGTGCATCTACACCCGGGCGGAAGCTGCTATGGGTTTTAGTGATACTGCTATTACCCGTCATCGGGATGATACTGTATTTTCTGCTTGGCCGAAGCCCGGTAGATGCTTAACTGCTTCAATGAATATACCCTGTGTCTGTCGCTGTACACTGGCCGTTGATTCTTGATCACCAGGTCTAGATCAAACGCCTGAGCTGCATATTGTCCGAATTATAAATTTTCCTGCATGGCTTTTTCACGGTCCGCCAGTGTCCGGTCAATGGATTTGTAGGTAAAGAAATACTTATAAATATTTGCGACATAGTGTACCGTTTCGTTGCCAACCCGCTTTTTAGCAATATGTTCAACATTGTCGAACCATTGGTTGGGGTCGAAGTTGCTTTGCGCGGCTTCTTTGCGCAAGCGCCGGATCTTGGCAGGGCCGGCATTGTACGCTGCGGCGGTAAAAGCAAACTGATTCAGCGGATCCAGAGATTCATCATCGAAATAACGATCCCGTAAAAAAGCCAGGTATTTCGTACCGGCATGAATATTTTGTTCGACGCTGGAGTCAACATTATCAATACCAATATTCTTATCGGCGGCCGTGCTGGGTTTTATCTGCATTACCCCGACGGCTCCGGCATGACTTCTGGTACTTTGATCCAGTTTCGATTCCTGAAAAGCCAGCGCCGCCAGTAAATGCCAGTCAAATTTATATTTCTTCGCATATTTCTTGAATAGATCATCGTACTCGGCCAGACGCTGTTTACGAGTATCCGTCAACGGATTTTCCACCCACTTGGTATCCTGATAATACCGGTTAATAAGTATATTGCCCAACAACGTCCCCTGTTTATATTTACGCGCGAACTTGTTGAGCAACTTAAGTAATTCAGGATTATTTTTGCGCACACCCCAGGCAAGCTGACCACCTTTATTGATAAACGCTTTATCGTACAGTTTCAGGTCTGTCAGCGCTGATGACCACAATTTGGCGATATGGCTATCAGCAATAGTGTACGGATAGATATCAGCATTGACCATTTGCAGTAAATCCTCGGTTACCAGGTGCGGATCAGCAATTTTAATGTCGACCGGATCCATATTGGCCTTATCCAGATCGTTGTTCAATTTTTTCAGATGCTCTGCGTAGCTGCTGCTTTTGGTAACAATAACGGTCTTGTCGGCCAGTTCCTTTGCGCTTTTCACAGGATCAGCGTCACTTGATGCTACGACGATTTCCTTGATTTTCCTGATATATGGGCGACTAAATGCGATCTCTTCCTGGCGCTCCGGTGTAACCGTCAAGCCTGCGGCAACGATATCACCTTCACCTTTCAGCAACCGGTCGATGAGCTGTGAAAAAGGTACAGCCAGAAAAACGACATGAACATCCAGTTTATTACCTCGCAGTGTTTTATTGACATAGGCCTCGAACTTTTTCATCAACTCGTATTCCAGCCCTTTTCTTTCACCATTGACGACAAAAAAGTTCGTCTGGCTGTAGCTCACCAAAACTCGAATTACCCGGCGTTCAAGCATCGCAGGCAGGTCGTCGGTACTCTTTTCCAGTGACGCTGTTAACTCATCATTACTGTAAATACGGTCCTGTTCAGATTCGGAATTTTGCGAATCACAGGAGATAAGCACGATACATAATAATGCACTCCCTCCAATGACGCCCATGAAACGTATCCTATCTACACAAATCGCAAACACAGCACTCTCCTTATCCCCTTATCTGTTAACGGTCATATCGATTTTTTGACGCGGCGTGTTTTTTGCCTGTTTAGCTATGGCATCTCATGGTGCGTACACTGATAATCTTATATTAGCAGAATGGAGGCAGTCTTATGTATTGATTTGTGATCAACGGCCGCGTATCCCATGCGGTTATTACTTCAATTAGCCACTGATTAAACATTTTCTTTGATCATGGGAAAAATCCCATCTTGATCCTGTATAAATCAGATGAAAATTTGAATCAGTGAATCACTTGTTGGGTAGCCCAACAGTGATGGAGGAGAATCATATCCACCTTAAACCACATAAAATTTGTTACACTAGTATTTCGCCCCAACGTCGTTGCATTCTAATCCAGTCAATCCCCGTAGCACTAAAAGATCGCCGACTCAATGCAGTAATTGTATTGAATCTATATCTGAGAAGACTGCGAAAACATGCCGGGCCAGGTAACTCCCACGATCGCATCAACGTAGATGCACAATGGGAGAAAGCAGAAACAATAGATATGAACTATTTCATCGGATCTTGCTCCGCGATAATAGTTAAGAAGCACCTAATAAAGTTTGGTATATAAATGTTGCTGTGAATCAAGCTGAAGAAATTCTACACGGCACGGCAGGAAAAAAATTTTTAAAAGACTCGGCCAATAAAAACTAATACAATAATCGGCACCCGCATCGATAAGATATACAGTTGGTTGGTGGCAACCCATACGACAAAAGTAGCATATCGTCGCGATAACGTTTAATCTCAACGCCTACTTCCCTGTAGGCATTAGCCGGCGGCGAGAGGAAAAGTGCTTACCGGCACGCATATAATACAGCATTGATAAAATTGCGGGAATTATCGTCCTCAACGTTTGCATTACGTTTCAACCGAAATTGTAGCCGGAACAGCATACCACGCATCGATTTTATAAATATATAGCAACCCAAATAAGCAATACAGCCCGCACCTGGCAGGCACAATTTTATTCCCGGCTACTCCACGGGTGGCATAATTTTGCTGTAAGTCATCAATGATTT
>JASFMT010000491.1:0-3365 GCA_050117455.1 Gammaproteobacteria bacterium
TATTGCGGTGAATGGTGTGTGCCTGACCGTGGTGGAAAAGACCGCTAAGGGATTCGCCGCGGATGTTTCCAACGAAACCCTGGCCCGCACGACCTTAAAACAATTGCAGGCAGGCAGCAGCGCCAACCTGGAAATGGCGTTAACGCCCTCGGTCAGGATGGGAGGTCACATCGTCAGCGGGCACGTGGACGGCGAAGGGGAAGTGCTCAAACGCTGGAGCGATGGCCGTTCGGAAAAATTTCAGTTCCAGGCGCCGGATCCGCTGGCCAAATACATTGCCGAAAAAGGCTCCATTTGCGTGGACGGTATCAGTCTCACCGTAAACAAGGTCGACGGCGCGCGGTTCGAACTCAATATTGTGCCGCATACCTTGCAGGAGACCACCATGGGGGAGTTTCAGCCAGGCAGGAAAGTAAATCTGGAAGTGGATATAATAGCGCGGTACCTGGAACGCTTGATTCTAGGCGACAAAGCGGCCGATCCTACGGCAGGCGGCGTCGATAAGCAATTTTTGCAAGACCATGGTTTTACTTAAGGTTTTATTGAAGGTGTTAACTGAGGTGTGATAAAAGCCGTATGCAATTGAACAGTATCGAAGACATTATAGACGATATCCGTCAGGGAAAAATGGTCATCCTGATGGACGACGAGGACCGCGAAAACGAAGGTGATTTGATTATGGCGGCGTCCATGGTGCGCGCGGTAGATATCAACTTCATGGCCCGCTATGGCAGGGGGTTAATCTGTTTGACGCTGACCAAGGATCGTTGCCAGCGTTTGAACCTGCCGTTAATGGTCAATAAAAACGCCGCCGCATACGGTACCAATTTTACCGTATCCATAGAAGCGGCCAGTGGCGTGACCACCGGTATTTCCGCCGCTGACCGAGCCACCACCGTGCAAGCGGCCGTAGCGCCCGATGCCAACGAAAACGATATCGTGCAACCGGGCCACATATTTCCCATCATGGCCCAACCCGGCGGGGTATTAACCCGTGCAGGTCACACCGAAGCCGGTTGTGATTTGGCTCGCATGGCCGGACTGGAGCCGGCGGGGGTTATCGTAGAAATTCTCAATGAAGACGGCAGCATGGCCAGGCGCGCCGACCTGGAAGCATTCGCCCAGGAATTCGGCCTTAAAATAGGCACCATTGCCGATTTAATCGATTATCGGTTGCGCAAAGAACGTAACCTGGAACGGGTCGCCGAATGCAGTATGAAAAACCACATTGGTGAATTTAGTTTGATTGCATACCGGGATTTGATCAACAACCTGGTGCATTTTGTCTTGGTCAAAGGCGAAATCAGGGAAAAAGAACCGACTTTGGTTCGTGTCCACATGCCGCACTACCTGAACGATGTATTGGGCATGAAGCGCAGCGATACCGGCTGGCCGTTGGAAGCGGCCATGCAACGGATCGAAGAGGAAGGCAAAGGTGTCATCGTCATGCTCAACAAATCCGATGCCCAGGAAGAAGTGGTTTCACAGATTATTGAGTGTCAAAAGCAAGACCAGGGCAAACCCTTACACAAAGCCGAAGCCAGCCCGGATTTACGCACTTACGGTACCGGTGCGCAGATATTACTGGATTTGGGAGTGCGCAAAATGCGGGTATTAAGCGCGCCCAAACGCATGCACGGCTTGTCCGGCTTCGGTCTGGAAGTGGTGGAATATATTGCGGAGTAAACTGCCGGTCCTCCAGTTCGAGGAGAGATTCTCGAAAACGGACTTTTACTCCATTTCCTGGGGGCCGGGTGAATCAACCTGAGTCACAGACAACAAACAAAAATGGAACATTATTATGAATAATATCAACGAAATCGAAGGTGAGTTAATCGTACGCGGCGCGAGATTCGGCGTTTTGGTGTCGCGTTTCAACAGTTTTATCGTGGACAGCCTGCTCAAAGGCGCTATCGATACTTTAAAGCGGCACGGCGCCGAAGATAAAAACATTCAGATCGTGCGTGTGCCTGGCGCCTTCGAAATGCCGTTAGTCGCGCAACGCATGGCGGCAAAAGATCAATACGATGCCATCATCGCCCTGGGTGCCGTCATCCGCGGCGGAACACCGCACTTCGAATACGTGGCAGGCGAGTGCACCAAAGGCTTGGCCGGCGTATCAGCCAAACACGACATACCGGTTGCCTTCGGCGTGCTTACGGTGGATACCATTGAGCAAGCCATCGAACGGGCGGGCACAAAAGCGGGTAACAAAGGCGTGGAAGCGGCAATGTCCGCCATTGAAATGGTCAGTCTCATGCATTTGCTGGACTGAAATCGGGATCGTTTTATTAAAAATATAGATTGAGTTGGTATAACCATTATGAGTCGAGCCCGCCATTTAGCGCGCAAGCGCGCCGTCCAGGCACTGTATATGTGGGAGTTAACCGGCGGGGATGTGTCGGATATAGAGTCACAATTTCTGGTAGAGCACGATATGAAAAATGTCGATCTCAAATACTTTAAGGAATTGTTGCACCAGGTCCCGGCTAAAGTAGAGGAACTGGATGAGCACATATCGCCATTGTTGGACCGTCCCTTCAGTGAACTCGATCCGGTGGAATGCGCCATCATGCGCCTGGGAGTGTATGAATTCCAGCACCGCATCGATATTCCCTATAGGGTAGTCATCAACGAAGCGGTGGAGTTGGCAAAGATATTTGGCGCCGAAGAGGGCCATAAATACGTCAACAGCATCCTGGACAAAGTCGCCAAAAAATTACGCAGCGTAGAAATCAACGCAAGAAAGTCATCTTCGCGCCAATAAGCTTTTCATTGCTATGTCGCTGACTGAATTCCAATCCATACGCGACTATTTTTCCAAACAAACTGTGCAGCGGCCTGACGTCAAATTAGGTATTGGCGACGACTGCGCCTTGCTGTCGGTGCCTGAAAATAAAGTGTTGGCCGTCTCCGTAGACATAATGGTCAGTGGCGTGCATTTTCCGGAACAAACGGCAGCTGAAGACATCGGTTATAAATCCCTGGCGGTGAGTTTAAGCGATCTTGCGTCCATGGGCGCCGAGCCCGCCTGGGTAACCTTGGCCATCACAACACCTGCGATGGATGAAGCCTGGCTGACCGATTATTGCCGGGGATTTTTTAGCTTGGCGGATGCCTATGGCGTGCAATTGGTCGGCGGGGATACCACCCACGGTCCCTTGACGATCACCACCCATGTGGGAGGATACGTTGCAAGACATCAGGCGCTGCGCAGAACGGGTGCAAAACCGGGGGATTTGGTCTTTGTCACCGGCACCATAGGCGAGGCCGGCTTGGGACTGAAGATAAAGCAAAAACACCTGGAATTACCGCCACAATATCAACACCTCTCAGCCAGGTTGATCGAACGCCTCAATCGCCCC
>JASFMT010000492.1:0-3363 GCA_050117455.1 Gammaproteobacteria bacterium
GACGCCCACCCGGGAACTGGCGGCACAGGTTGCCGACAGTGTCTTTACTTACGGCAAACACCTGCCCTTGCGCTGCGCTGCCGTATTCGGTGGTGTGGGATTTGGCCCGCAGGCCAAAAAACTGCGCAACGGCATCGATATCCTGGTGGCCACGCCGGGGCGGTTGCTGGACCATGTCAGCCAGAACACGGTAGACCTGTCAGAAGTGGATATCCTGGTACTCGACGAAGCCGACCGCATGCTGGACATGGGGTTTATCCATGATATCCGCAAGATCATTACGCGGTTACCCAAAGAAAAACAGACACTGTTTTTCTCGGCGACTTTTTCAACGGAAATCAAGCGACTGGCCAACGACCTGCTCAACTCGCCTGTCTTGATTGAAGTGGCACAAAACAACCCGGCTTCGGAACGAGTCACGCAAGTGGTTCACCCGGTGGACAGAGACCGCAAGCGCGAACTACTGTCCTTCCTGATTGGTTCCAACAACTGGAAACAGGTGCTGGTTTTTACGCGTACCAAACACGGCGCCGACCGGCTTTCGAAACAGCTGTCCACGGATGGCATTATGGCCACCGCGATCCACGGCAACAAAAGCCAGGGCGCTCGCACCAAGGCACTGGCGGATTTTAAACGCGGTAAGGCGCGGGTACTGGTTGCCACGGATATCGCGGCGCGCGGACTGGATATTGACCAGTTGCCGCACGTGGTCAACTATGAACTACCGGACACGGCACAGGACTATGTACATCGCATTGGCCGCACCGGACGTGCCGGCAATGAAGGCGAAGCCATGTCGCTGGTTTGCGTGGATGAACTTAAGCTGCTCAAAGACATTGAGCACTTTATCAAACGAGGCATATCGAAAGTCGTGATCGACGATTTCGAGCCCGACCTTTCTGTTAAACCGCAGCCCATCCATAAGGGTCGTGGTAAACAGCAACAGGGTGGCAAAAAGCCGGCCGGTAATAAAGGTAAAACAGCGTCGGCAAAAAATGGCCAGCGCCCGAACTTCAAGGGCCGTTCCAATAGCCAGAACCGGTCATCAAACCGGGAACGCTACAGCGCCCAACACGCAAGATAGATCAGTTATCAGCGATTGTTATTCCGGGAAGTGCGCTGCGCTTCCCGGAAATCCTGCAAGCGCTTTGTTCTCTCCCCATAATTCCGACCCTGGCCTTTGCCCCGTGTGGGTTAAACATGCCAACACCCCGCGTTTGACAGCTTCCCATGTGTTATCCTTCATGGAGCGATAACGCTCAAAACCTCAGGCTCTCCCGTGAAAAAAATTGCCGTATTTGTCGATGTACAAAACATTTATTACACCACCCGGCAGGCCTATGGCCGTCAGTTTGATTACCGCAAACTATGGGAACGCATCAGCTCGCAAGGCCAAATCGTTAGCGCAATCGCGTATGCCATTGAACGGGGCGACGACAAACAACACAAATTCCAGAACGCCCTCAAACAAATCGGCTTTACCATAAAACTCAAACCGTACATCCAGCGCAGCGACGGCTCCACCAAGGGGGACTGGGACGTTGGTATCGCCATTGATGTTATGGATGCGTCGAAAGATGTGGACACCGTGGTTTTACTGTCTGGCGATGGCGATTTTGATTTGCTGCTGGATAGAATCAAACAGGACTATCATGTTCAGGCGGAGGTCTATGGCGTACCGGCCCTTACCGCGGGCTCGTTGATCGACGCCGCCAGCGTGTTTCACCCTATAGAAGAGGATTTATTGCTCTAAAAACCAGTATCCTGAATGCAGAAAAACATAGTCCGGTAATATTGATAATGGGGAGCTAGTGCTATTCGAATCTTAAGAATTAATTTCCAGCATGCGGCCTCTGTTTTGATAACGAGACATCGCCAGCACAACCAGCAATTGACTGTAAATATTCAGCGGGAGTCAATATGGAACCACAAAACAACCCTTACAAACCACCGGAATCCGATACGCGTGTCGCAACAAACACTGATGATATAGTTGTTGTCAGCAGGTGGCTAAGGTTTGCTAATTTTCTAATCGATTATGTCATGCAAATACTGCTTGCGATTGCATTCACGCTAGCTGTGGCCACTGCAGGCGGCGAAATTGCATTAGCCAAGCTGGACAATATTCCCGATGTAGTTTTTGGACTAGCAGCAATGCTCGTTTACTACGTATTTATGGAAACTCTATTCAGCAGAACCGTCGGGAAATTCGTTACCGGTACAAAAGTAGTAAATGAAGATGGCGGTCAACCCACTTTCGGACAAATTATCGGACGAACATTCGCACGCATGATACCATTTGAACCCTTTTCTTTTTTCAGCGAAAACGCCAGAGGCTGGCACGACTCTTTACCAGGAACTTATGTTACAAAGTGCCGATAACGGCCTGCGAGGTTTTAGCAGCGTTCTGGTTGTTAGTAGATGTGAACTATCACCAACAATATGAAGCCAGAACAAGTAAGCTATAAGGTCAATCCAGACCCAACCAGTCGCCATCACAACAGCGTAAAGCAATCTCTCCCATTTTCTTTGGAAGCATAAAGCGCTTCATCAGCCCGGGTGAGCAGGCTGTTCAGGCCATCCTTATCATTAAGCAAAGTCGCGCCATAGCTGGCGGTCACGTACCTGTCGATTCCGGGAATATCGCTGGTCCGTAGCGCTTCACGGATACGGTTGGTAAACTCATTCAAGCCTTCCGGCTCAATATCAGGGGCAACGATTACAAACTCCTCGCCGCCATAGCGTGCTATAAAATCTGTCTCGCGAATGGTGTGACGCATAATATTTGCAAACAATTTCAATACCTTGTCACCGGCGCTGTGACCGTATGTATCATTTATTGATTTAAAGAAATCCAGATCTGTCATGACAACGCCTAGCGACTGCTCGTAACGCCTGGCACGCTGTATTTCTTCTTCTAACCGCTCGCTGAGTGCCCGCCGATTGGCAACACCGGTTAACGGGTCGGTGAGCATCAATTCGGTAATCCGGGCTTCATTGTCGCGGACTTTCTGATAGGCCTGCTCAAGCTCCTTCTGCGCATTAAGCGCCCGTTCTTTCGCAGCAATGGCAACACGATGGGAAGCCTCCCGGTCACGGACGAAATAATGTAGAACAATATAGATCAGCACAAAGCCGCAGCCCATGTTCATCAGAAAATATAATGTGTTCAATCCCTTTGGCATAGGCACAGCATAGGATTCCAGGAAACTGTCGATCAGGGCCGAGAAAACTGTTAGCGCGATAAAGGCCAGCAACCAACGCAATGCAGATTTTCGATCGGCAAAAAACAAAGCGGCCAACGGCGTAAAAAAGGCCCAGATCATAACCGCACTGCCGTTGGCGAATCCGCCCAGACTCCAC
>JASFMT010000493.1:0-3360 GCA_050117455.1 Gammaproteobacteria bacterium
CACCGGTGCCAAAGGCCGCCGGCGCGGACTGATGGAGCAGGCCAGCGGCGGAACGCTGTTTCTGGATGAAATCGGTGAATTGGATATTGATTTGCAGGCCAAACTGCTTAAAGCGCTGGAAGACCGCAGCGTACGCCGTCTTGGCGGTGACAAGGAGATTTCGATTGATGTGCAACTCATTGCTGCCACTAATCAGGATTTGCATAAACGTGTCAGTGAAGGGGCGTTTCGCGCCGATCTGTATCACCGCCTGAGTGTCTTTAACCTTGATATCCCTCCCTTGCGCCGCCGAGTGGAAGACGTGCGCGACTTAGTACCATTGTTTATTACCGAATACAATATCAAGGCCGATAAACGCGTGTCCATGGTGTCCGACGATGTTTGGGCGCAGCTCCAAGCGCATTCCTGGCCGGGTAATGTGCGGGAATTACGCAATGTCGTGGAACGCTGCGTATTGTTTTCCGATGATCAAAGCTTTCCGGCGCAATGGCTGCAACTTGAATCCGGCAACATCTCGCAGGCGAGCAGCGGCGGCGCCAGGACGGAAGGCAATCTTTTGAGTCTCCCACTGGATGGCAGCATGGCCTTGGATGACATGGACCGGTACATTATTAAAACAGCTTTGGAAATGCATAAATACAATGTCACCGCGACCGCGCGGGCCCTGGGTACTACGCGGGAAACCCTGCGCTACCGCATTCAAAAGTACGGTTTGAAACACACCGTCTAATCCAAAATGAGTCTTTCAAACACCGCTATGGTGGTTATCGCGCAACGCGTTGGGGCAATACAGCCGGCTTGCGGCTAATATTGCCAAACCGGCGCGCTATGTTATTGAAAAATATATAATAAAAAACTTGGCGTAAGTGTTGCTTTATAACATGTAGGTTCAGTTATCAGGAGGATTTCACTATGCCAAACGTCAACATCTACAGCCAAACCGTCCGGGTCTCATGGCGGCTTTTTCGAATATTTACCGCTATTTTAATCGACACCTGGGAGGAGGCTTTTCTGGACAAGTCCAGCCAGAACATGAACCCTTACGTTCGTTGGGAGCTATTTATCATCGGCTGTGTGTTTCTCGGCATTACCATGAGTATTGATACACAGTTGCATTGGTTGGTGTTATTGCCGTTAATGAGCATTTACTTAATTCTAACGGCAATCATTGGCTATGAACCGCTGTATTTTTTAATTCAACGAATGGGTGGGTATTTGCACAAACATTTATCGCTGCGAAAGCTGCTGAGTATACCCGATAGAACCGCTACGGTTAAATAACACCATGTCAACATAGACAAGGAGGAGCTGCCATGTCCACCGATATCGATATCAAATCATATAGCGTTATAAGCAGTCTCACAGCCATGGTGCTGAGTGCGTTGTTCATCGTCACTGCCTGTTCAACGTTTATCTCGGCTCGCGATGCCGAGAGCCAAAAAGCATCTTCAACGGCCGTTGCCACTTCCGCTGACGTTGTTCCAAGGGCGAACGAGCAAGGCGCCGGCCATTCAGAGTCCTTCGACAAAGCGATGGATGAATGGCAAAAGGCCCGCGCAGCGTATCTACGAACTTTGGATTACGCGCAAATAGAACAGCAAAACACTGCGCCCCAAGACTATTTGTTGAAAAGCAACCTGATCGAATCCCGCTATCATATCAAAACGTCCGAAACGGCCATGTACGTGGAGCACGATTATCGAAAAGCATTGCAAGAGCTGAAAGTAGCCGAGCAACAATTTGTACGGGCTATAAAAATGGCGAGTTCCGCTGAACTGAACAAACTTGACGCCACCAAACCCAATATGGACTCTTTGCTCGTACAAGCAAAATTGTCCGTGAAACATGACAGCGTATACCCCGAGCCCAACGGCTATCGGCAAGTGGAAACGCAAATCGAAAAGTTAATAACGACATTGTGATGAAAAGCCAATTCCCGCTCGATTCCATGGGCACTGATCCCATAGGTGTTTTCGCATGGCCTCAATAATCACCTAATAGAATCCCCCCCCTTTATACTCCCCAGCCGACACTGGTGGCGCCCGGTTATCGACAATTGTCATTGGGTTGGCGATAATGACGTTCGCCAATTATTGTGACCGTCTATGGTCAATCGCAAAGGTGCCGGAGTTCGCCGAACGGGTTCGACTCGACGTCGGCGGGACGGCCAAACTGCGCGTTGTGGATCAACACCCGCAGGGCGAGGCACACGGATGTGCCGAGTGACATCAAGTGTATAAATAAAAAGTCACTTGATTCCTAAAGATTACAGTAAACTTGAGTAACACAGGGAGAGGTGCCAGAGTGGCCGAATGGGCTTGACTCGAAATCAAGTGTACCTTCATTGGTACCCAGGGTTCGAATCCCTGCCTCTCCGCCAAACACTGCCATAGCCCGTTGGGTGCACAAACAAAAAAGGCGCCCTTTCAGGCGCCTTTGCTTGTGGTTTCCCCTTCTCTTCTTTATTATTTTGTGCGTGTTTTGCGGGCAGACATTCCCAAACCCATAATACCCAGGCCAAACATCAAAATGGTGGCCGGTTCGGGTACGGAGTAGTGTACTGCACCTTCTATAGCATCGTTGGCACACGTCATGGCCCATCGCAAGCCGATGTCGCCGGCTGTCAGATTCAAACTGCTCAATAAGATGTTGTATTCAACATAACCACCCACTCCGGCGGCGCTTGCATCGACTAGGCTGCCTGCCAGCGCGGTTCCGCCATTGGCACGTTGCACTTCCTGGTTGCGGCGATAGTAATAACCTTGACCGGCAAAAAAATCATCCGACGTGGCGATGTCAAAAGCGCCCCCGTATAAGGCGCCTTCACTGGTATCGAACACATATTCCCAGCTTTCGCCGGTAAATATGTTGTCGTTGCGATAATTCAAAGCGCTAGTGTCGGGATTCCAGCCGTTGCTGCTGATAAACAAATCGCCGAATTGTACGCCATATGGATCCGGTTCGAAAAAATTGGTGTTTACCCGCACGTTCATATAACCACCGGCGAAGGTCACTTCCATGTTCTGGATTTGATAATCGTTGCCCCCGATGCTGTCGCGGTCTGATAACGAAGTGAAGCCATCTGCCCCCCAGTAATTGTCATCTATAACTACGGCCGAAGCTTGACCGCATGCTATTAATCCCAATACGGAGAATGTCAATTGTTTTAGATAGTGGGTTTTCATTGTGGTTACTGCCTTGTTGTACGTCATTTTCCAAGTACGGTTCATTTTTTGTACCAATCGCAAAAATAGTATATATAACGGATAGTTACATTTCATTTACCACTGCCCGTGGTTCGGGATGTAAAGAATTCCAACAATTAAAGCCGGTTTCATAGTGACTGGCACCAACGTGCCG
>JASFMT010000494.1:0-3356 GCA_050117455.1 Gammaproteobacteria bacterium
ATAGGCAAAGGGGGTAAATGTGAAGGCCAGAATTATGTACCAACTGGAAACGTAAAGCGGTTTACGGGGTGGCTGCCAGTAAGGTTTGAGAAATTGAACCATAAAACCAAGCCAGCAAACCACCAGGATGACATCCACAAAAAACGGGAATTCGTGCCATTCCACGGACTGACTGTAGCCCAATAACACCGAAACCCAGCCGGTTATCACCACTCCGATGTTCCACAGCCAGAACAATGCCCAACCCAGGCGACGACTGGGAAGCTGGCGTTCGGTAAGTGATGGGACAACAAAATAACAGAAAGCAAAAATCGCATTCATCAACCAGGCAAATAATATGCCCTGAACATGATCGAAACGCGTTCTGCCCCAGGTTAAATACGATATATCGGTTAGAAATTCAGGACGGACAAATTTATAAGCGGTAATCAATCCAAAACCCAGCGCGGCAAATAACAAAATAAGCGATGCGTAGGCATGTGCTTTTATTAAATCGGCGAATACCAGTTGCTGTCCCGATTTGACAGGCGGCGTATCGGTGCCTTTGGGCGGTCGCAACTCACCTTCTCTGGGTTTCAGGTCACTGGTTTTGCGAATATTATTTTTGTTACTCATAAAAAAATAAAATCAGTAACGCACCATACCCCAATAGGAAATCAATGCGCTAAGTATTAAAAATATAAAAATCACCAAATAAATCCTTCGATGGCGCTTTTTTCCGCCTGTATATGAAATATGATCTGATCCAGATTCTTCCGGCATGTTTCAAAAACCTGTTTAACAATTAATAGCGTTAAGCGTTGATAGACCGATAGATCTACGTGATATGAACAAACGAGATAAAGCGGTAAATTTCAAACAACTACTTTTTTATTGCAACGAACGTTAATGTAACGTTAGGACAACATCAGTCATGTCTGAGATGCCAAGTTATTGGAAAATCATGCGAAGCTCATTGAAAATTCGCAATAGCGATTAACAACCACTATCAACCAATGCGGTCATAACGCTGCCGGGGCTGGCTATGCACAATTGTTGTAATTTCGTTAATCCGTGATGCAGTTTCTGTCCCGCTGTTCCCGTCTCGTGTCCTTCCCTGCCCTGGCTCAAGGATCACAAAATCAATTTATGGCGCAATCATTTAAATTGAGTTTCATCAATGTGATTAGCAGCAAACGTGATAATTTGATACCAAATGACCACCGGTCAAAAAGGACTTATTGCTGATCTGTTGGCGATTCCCTGTGGGGTGCTTTTTACCTTCAGGCGCAGCGATAACATTGCTACAGGACACTCAACCAAAAACACCACCAATGGAGTAACAAATGGTCAATTCAGGCCAGGTTCAGAACAATACGGCAACAAAACCATTTGCCATCAGGGACTGTGCCCTCGTAGCACTGGCTACCGGCAAAAAAGCACGGCTGTTACAGGAATTTCGCAGTCAACTGGCAACCATCGACACGGCCAGTATTTATCACCACTTTTGGGGCGGTCTATTGCAGCCGCGCTTTGAAGAACGGGAGTACAACAATGACTTCGCCGCCTGGGTCAAGCACGGTATCCATGATTCCGTACTGGCGGAACGGCTGGCGGCACTGGACCCGATTACGTATATCGATATCGAAGCGCTGCGCCACGACATTCTGGACCAGATCGATACCCGCCTCGATGAAGTGGAATACCTGTTCTGGACGCGCGCCACGCAACAGTTTGAATTTATTTCTTCGCAGATCGTGGTGTTTGATACTGGCCGGCAATTGAACAATCCGGCCGAATTGGTGGAAGCCGTTGCCAACATGTCCACCAGCAGCATCTTTTATCACTTTATCGACGCCCGGCGCCGTACCGACGACAGGCACGATGATTTCAGCGACTGGCTGGCGGTGTATGGCGATGAATTTCAAACCTTACAGGAGCAGCTTTATTCCGTGGATCCGTTTTTCGGCAGCCTTAGCGAGCTACGCACTGATCTGGCGCAGCTGTTACAGCTGCATTTCGGAGGAAACAAACAATGACGCTGCTGAATAATTACGCGCAAGTGGTTGGCCCGGATGTTATTGCGCACCTGCAACAGTTAACCAGGCCGTTGCAGGGAAAGACTGTCGTGCATGTTAACTCCACCCGCACTGGAGGCGGCGTCGCTGAAATTCTCAACAAGATGATACCCCTTACCGAAGAGCTGGGAATTAATACACGCTGGGAAACCATCAGCGGCGACAGCGATTTCTTTGAATGCACCAAAGGTATGCATAATACCTTGCAAGGTAATCACATTCCTCTGGGTGATCATTTATTAAAAGTTTATGAACAAACCAATGAACGCAATGCCGAAACCCTAAGACCCGTTCTCGAAGCGGCGGATTTTGTTTTTATCCATGATCCGCAACCGGCCGCCTTGCTGCAGCATTGCCCAAACCGCAAAGGCAAGTGGATCTGGCGTTGCCATATCGATG
Organism: Gammaproteobacteria bacterium; assembly: GCA_050117455.1. GTDB lineage: Bacteria > Pseudomonadota > Gammaproteobacteria > SZUA-152 > SZUA-152 > JAKEGK01. The sequence continues at coordinate 2,457 of JASFMT010000494.1, forward strand.
CCAGCCATCCTTATCGGCCGGTGTGGAAATACCTGCGCCAGTTTGTGACGCACTATGATGCCAGCATTTTTTCACTGGCGGCGTTTGCCCAGGAACTGCCTCATCCCCAATACCTGATACCGCCGAGCATTGATCCGCTCAGTGATAAAAATATCGAGCTGGAACCGGAGTTCATTCAACAGGTGCTTGATAAATACAACCTTGATGGCGATCGCCCCTTGCTGCTTCAGGTGTCCCGGTTCGACCGCTTCAAGGACCCGATCGGCGTTATTCACGCTTACCAAATGGTAAAACGCTTTTTACCCAATGTTCAGTTGGTACTGGCCGGTGGCGGGGCTACTGATGACCCGGAAGGCGAAGTCGTGCTGTCGGAGGTGAAAGCGGCTGCCGGGAATGACAACGACATTCATGTTCTATTGTTACCCCCGGATGCCAACCTGGAAATTAACGCCTTGCAACGGGCTGCCAACATCGTGCTGCAAAAATCTTTACGGGAAGGTTTCGGTCTCACCGTGACTGAAGCCATGTGGAAAGGCAAGCCTGTCATTGGCGGTGACGTGGGCGGAATAAAGCTACAGGTCATCAATCATCACACCGGCTTTCTGGTAAATACCCCGGAAGGGGCCGCCCTGCGTATCCGCTACCTGTTGCATCAGCCACAAAAAATTCAGGAGATGAGCGGCAAGGCACGGGGTTTTGTGCTGGACAATTTTCTCATTACCCGCCATTTACGCGAGTACCTCACACTCATGGTGTCCCTGTTGCGCAACTCACAGGAACGCATCCAGTTTAACTAGGATAGTAGTGATATGAATCGCTATCACGACATGCCCTTCGGCGCCAGGTTACTTGGCACCGAAGGGGTTAGATTCCAGTTATGGGCACCTGCGGCGGACACCG
>JASFMT010000495.1:0-3350 GCA_050117455.1 Gammaproteobacteria bacterium
GCAGTACAATCTAACCCTGTCTAACTTATCCGCCGGTGGTGTTACCGGTGTTACTCTCACTGACCGGCTGCCTCCAGGCTTCCGGCTGCAGTCGGGATCGGTTCGAATCAACAACAATCCCGCCAATGATCCGCTCATCAGTGAAGACGGTCGCACCCTGGCGTTTAACCTGGGTGCCCTGGCTGCTTCTGCTGTGACGGACATTCGCTACGTCGCCGCGGTGGGCGTGGGCGCTGAACCGGGACAGGCGATCAATACCGCAAGCGCCAGTGCCGACGGTGGCCTGGTTTCCAATACTGCCAATGCCAGGGTATTGGTACAGGATGACTTGATAACTTCGCGTAGTTTTATCATGGGCCGCGTTATCGTTGGCAGTTGTAAAGCCGATCCGGCGGATGAAGGTAGCGTAAGTATTCAGCTGCAAAGCCGCGCGGTGATGGATGAAGTGCAACACCGCATTGCACTGGGTGTCGACACGGTACCGGTTAACGATCTTGCAGTCATTGTTAATTTGCCGGAAGTGTCGGAATATAAACCCGGCAGTGCAAGACTCAATGGCGCTACCGTCGATGACCCTGTGGGTTCACACAATACCCTGCAGTTTAACCTGGGCAATATTGCCGCAAATGAAGAACCTGAACTGGTATTCGCCACCCGGTCACGCAGCGATGTTTACGGCGAGTTTACCCTTCGCGCTCACGCGCAATTCTATCCCCTGGGGCAAAGCGCCGCCAATGGTGATGCGCCAACGCTGAGCCCTGCGGTCACCAACCGCTATAAGGATTTTCCGCGCAGCTACCGCACGCGGTTCGAGTCGCTGTCCGCGGAGTTGTCACAAAAGGACAAAGACAATATTGCCGACCTGATGCATATTCTGCACAAACAGGACATACGCCAGGTCACGATTGTTGGTCATGCCGACAAACGTAAAATACGCGCTGCCAGTCAGCACAAGTTTAAAAACAACAAGGAACTATCGCTGGCGCGGGCCCGTGCAGTGGCAACATTCCTCAAGCAACAGTTTAATTTTTCCGACGAACAGATCGTCACAGCGGGTGCCGGCATTGCCAAACCGGTTTATTACAGTGAAAAACTGCAAGGCAGCACGCTGTCCAAAGAACAGCAGTTATCCATGAATCGCCGGGTGGAGATCTTTATTGAACTGCAGGACCAGTTGGCCGATACCCGGTTCATTGTGTCACAGGCTGACAGTGGTAATCAGTCGGTCAGGACCATTGGCCCCGAAGGTGAACTTTCGCCACCTGACCTGGGGCTGGGTGCGCCGGGTGCCCAGGGCATACGCTTGTACCTGGAAGACGGCCGCTACGTGGATACCGATGAACAGGGTCTTTATCACTTTGAAGGGGTACGCCCCGGCACCCATGTGGTACAGATTGATGAGTCCAGCGTACCGGATCACCTGGAAATCTATCAGTGCGAAAACAACACCCGTTTTGCCGGCACACCTCATTCGCGGTTCGTGGACGTGCAGCCCGGGGGCATGTGGCGCGCGGATTTTCATGTGCGGAAAAAGCCGGATATCAAATCCCATGGCAAGATCAGCCTGCAACTGAACAGTTCCCTGAAAGACGACCGCATTCGTTATACGGCCGCCATCAAGGGCAGTACCCTGCGCTTTATAGACCGGGTATTGCTGGTGCGATTGCCCGCGGAGCTGCAATACGTCGATAACAGCGCAACGATTAACGGCCAGGCCGTCAACGATCCGCTGATAGAAAACCGGCAGCTGGTCTTTACCCTTGGTGACATGAGCGACAGACAATGGAACACCACGTTAACCTTTGACGCCAGGGCGCGGATGGCGGTAGAAGGAGAATATACCACCAGCGCCGCGGTGCAGTTCCGCACGACAGACGGCAACATCCAGTATTCGCCGCAAGCCATCAATTCCATGCTGTATCAGTCCAGGACCACGGAACGGCAGATCTTTGAAGCCGGTTATCAAGGCAAGGAAGTCAATCTATCCGACGCAGACCAACGCGACCTGGACAGCGTTGTTGATTTTCTGCTGGACAAGCAGATTCGCAAGATACGCGTGCACGGTTACACCGACAATTCTCCCATTCCCGAACATCTAGAGAACCTCTATGGCGACAACAAAGCGCTGTCCCTGGCGCGTGCCACCAGGGTGGCGGCCTACCTGGCGAGAAAACTGGGTGTTTATTCACGGCAAATCGAGGTGGTGGGCCATGGTGCTGCCAACCCCCGTGCGTCCAATGACCTCGAAGCAGGTCGTCGCGCCAACCGGCGAACCGAAGTTTATGTCAGCTATGGCGATCCCGGCGGACGAAAAGAACTGTTGATCAATCGGGACAACAGCGGGGAATTGACCGTTGCCGTGAATACCGATGTGGAAATCACCCCCGAAGGTAAAATCAAAACCGAACAAGGTACCGCGAAACCCGTTGAGCTGCCACAGGGCATTCTTTCCATCAGCGAAGATCAGCGTATCACCAAACGCGTGCAGTCCATACGGGTGCGCATGGATTCCCGGCTCATACCGGTGCTTACCATTGACGGTCAGGAAATATCAAAACAACGTATCGGCCTTACCGCACCGGAACCGGATAACGGTACCAACCTGTACAGTTACATTGGCGTGGATCTTGGCGCTGAGGCAGGACCGCACCGCATTGCCGTGCGCGGCATGGGACCGTTCGGTAACGCACGCTTCAAGCAGGACATCGTTTACCTTCGCACCGGCGAGATCAGTGACGTGCGCATGGTATCCAGCGAAGGCAATATCGCCGACGGGAAAACACCGGTACGCATACGCATCCAGCTCCTGGATGCATCGGGAGAACCCGTCGATGCCGCGGTCAAATTGAGTTATATCGACGGTAACCTGAAGCCGGATTCAGATGACGTACCGGCCAGTGCGCTGGACGGCCTGAGTACCCTGCGCAATAACGAAAACATGGTAACCGTCGACAATGACGGCTACATGGAATTTACCCCGGTAAGTCAAAGTGGCCATTACCATGCCACCCTTGCCTACAATGGAATAACGTTCGAGGTATCAACCTACGTCACGCCACAATACCGTGACTGGATTTTGGTGGGACTGGCCGAAGGCACCGTGGGTTACAACAACGTCTCCGGTAATATGGAAAACCTCAGCGCCGCGGACATCGAAGACCAATTCTACAGCGATGGCCGGATGGCGTTTTACGCCAAAGGCAAGGTCAAAGGTAAATACCTGTTAACGGCAGCCTTTGATTCGGCGAAGGAAAAGCCGGAAGTGTCCGGTAACGGTTTGTTCGGCACCATCGATCCTGATAAATATTATACCCTGTACGGTGACAACACCCAGGTGCAGTATGATGCAC
>JASFMT010000496.1:0-3348 GCA_050117455.1 Gammaproteobacteria bacterium
ACAAGATAGGTTTATCATATAAAAAAATGGTGGGCCCGGTAGGACTCGAACCTACGACCAAGGGATTATGAGTCCCCTGCTCTAACCAACTGAGCTACAGGCCCAATATTCTAAATTTATGTCTCAGGCTACCCGGCTCGAAAACACATTATCGAAGTGAATATGCGATATACATTCGAGTTGTAATACGCCCAAGACGCGCAATTTTACCAGCAATTTCAGTGATTATGAATAAAAAAAGCCATGCTTTTCAGGGCATGGCTTTTTGATTTACCTGGCGTTTTACGATCAGGACGAGTTTTCGCCGTCGATAAAACTGCGTAACGGATCGGAACGGCTGGGATGACGCAGTTTGCGCAACGCTTTGGCTTCGATTTGACGAATACGTTCACGGGTAACGTCAAACTGTTTGCCCACTTCTTCCAGTGTATGGTCAGTGTTCATGTCGATGCCGAACCGCATGCGTAAAACTTTCGCTTCGCGGGCGGTGAGACTGTCCAGTACCGCCAGTGTCGCTTCGCGCAAGCCTTCGAAGGTAGCGGAGTTTATCGGTGACAGTATGTTCGCGTCCTCGATAAAATCCCCCAGCCGGGAATCTTCATCATCACCAATGGGCGTTTCCATGGAGATGGGTTCCTTGGCGATTTTCATTACCTTGCGAACCTTGTCTTCGGGCATTTCCATGCGCTCGGCCAGTTCTTCCGGCAACGGCTCACGCCCCATTTCCTGCAGCATTTGCCGTGAAATACGGTTGAGCTTGTTGATGGTTTCAATCATATGCACCGGAATACGGATGGTGCGTGCCTGGTCGGCAATGGACCGGGTAATGGCCTGGCGTATCCACCACGTGGCATAGGTTGAAAACTTGTAGCCGCGGCGGTATTCAAATTTATCCACCGCTTTCATCAGGCCGATGTTGCCTTCCTGGATCAGGTCCAGGAACTGCAAGCCACGGTTGGTGTATTTCTTGGCGATGGAAATCACCAGCCGCAGGTTGGCTTCCACCATTTCTTTCTTGGCGCGGCGCGCCTTGGCTTCGCCGATGGACATGCGGCGATTGATCTCTTTCAACTCGCCTATCGTCAATCCGCTTTCTTCCTGGATCTGGATTAATTTGCTTTGCGCGCGGCTGATTTCGTCCTCGTATTCTTTCAACACTGAGGAATATTCTTCGCCGACGTCTATCTGCTTTTTCAACCAGTTCGCGTCGGTTTCGTTATCCGGAAAAGTGGAGATAAACACCTTACGCGGCATTTTCGCCTTGGTGACGCAGATATCCATGATGGTCCGCTCATGTTCACGAACACGGTCGATTAACTCTCGCAGGCTTCTAACGAGATTGTCCGCAAATTTGGGAACCAGTTTGAACTGGCAGAATCCGTCGGAAACTTCTTCGTAGAGTTCCTTGGCTTTGTCGTCACGGCCCTTGGAAGCGACCCGCTTATTGTATTTCGCAAACTGTTTTTTAACTTCATCGAGCCGTTTTTTGGCTTCCACCGGGTCCGGACCGTCGTCCTCGGAACCACTGGTGTCGTCGTCATCGTCATCGTCATTATCGTTGGCGTATTTATCGGTGCTGTCGCCGGGATTGGGCGCGACGACATTGGGATTAACGATCATTTCATCGTCGTCATCACGAAAACCATTGATGACTTCAATCAGGCGCATTTCCTCATTTTCAATGGCTTCATAGGCATCCAGCAATTTGCTGACGGTGCCGGGATAATGGGCCAGTGCGATAAAAACCTGGTTAACACCGTCTTCGATGCGCTTGGCAATTTCAATTTCGCCTTCGCGGGTCAGCAATTCCACGGTACCCATTTCGCGCATGTACATGCGCACCGGGTCGGTGGTGCGGCCGAATTCGTTGTCCACATTTGCCAGCGCGGCAGCGGCCTCTTCGGCGGCTACTTCGTCGGTCTCCACATCGCTCTCAGCAAGCACCATGGAATCCATGTCCGGCGCGGTTTCGTGAACCACGATACCCATATCGTTAATCATGCTCACGATGTCTTCGATTTGAGCAGGATCCACGATATCGTTAGGCAAATGATCATTCACCTCGCGATAGGTGAGATAACCCTGTTCCTTGCCCTTGGCAATAAGAAGTTTTAGTTGTGACTGCTGTTCTACATTCATAGCCATGTGTATATCTTTTAGTCAGACCTATATTTAAGATAGCAGCGCAGTATACAGTATGTCGTCGGTCTTTCGCGAACAATTCATAACTTTCAAACACTTATAAGGCTTTCGGCTAAATAGCTTTACCTTTAGCGTCTTCTATTATTTAGCGGCCAATACCGCTTTTAGTTCACGTTTTTCCTCTGCGCTTAGCGTACCGAGATGAGATTTTTGCAATAACTCGTCAACGCGTTGTTGCTGTCGTTTACTTTTAAGCCATTGAAGAATATCTATAAATTCTTCCTTTACACCCTCATTGGAGATATCCAGGGATTGCTGGGCCAGTTTGGCTAAATGTTTACCATTTTCAGTGCCACGCCACCTTTCCACTATTCCCGCACAATTTATATGGGGATTAGCATTGATACTTTCAACCAGTTCGATGAAAAGTGGTATTCCGGCAATATTCAGCCCTTTAATCTCTGCAGCATCCACCAGTTCGGCCAGTGACGGTTGTTCCAGCAGTAAACGAATCATTTGCCGGACCGGTGAGGGCCGCACACTCCCTGGATTCGTTTGTTTATACGTTGTTTTGGATTTATGACTGCCTGAACTGATAAGTGTAGACAATTTCTCCGATTCTACATGGCTAATTTCCGCCAATTTGTCGATCATCATGAATCGAAATATGCCATCCGGTATTTTCATCAAATACGGTTTGGCTTTGTCCACCAGCATGGAGCGTCCGTCGATGGTGTTAAGTTCGAGTTTGTTTGACAACGATTCATAAAAAAAGTTGGAAAACGCCTGCGCTTGTTGCAATCGGTTGTAAAAGCCCGCGGCACCTTCCTGACGCACGATGGTATCGGGATCTTCGCCTTCAGGTAGAAACATAAATTTGATTTGCCGGCCTTCGCGCATCAGCGGCAGACAGTTTTCCAACGCCCGCCACGCGGCCTGGCGCCCGGCGCGGTCGCCGTCAAAACAAAACACCACTTCCGGTACAATGCGCAACATTTTCTCCAGGTGGTCATGGGTGGTCGCGGTGCCCAGAGTAGCGACCACGTTATGGACACCGAATTGCGCCAGTGAAACGGCGTCCATATAACCTTCCACCACCAACAACCGTTCCAGTTGTTTGGAGTTTTTGCGTGCCTCGTATAAGCCATACAACTCACGGCCCTTGTGAAATACGCTGGTTTCCGGTGAATTAAGATATTTCGGCGT
>JASFMT010000497.1:0-3345 GCA_050117455.1 Gammaproteobacteria bacterium
CGGATCTTCGCCCATTTGCTTGAGGCCCAGGGAAACACGGGTTTTTTCGCGATCGAACTTGAGGACCTTCACTTCGATTTCGTCACCCACGTTAACGATTTCGCTGGGGTGTTTGATGCGCTTCCATGACATGTCGGTAATGTGCAACAGTCCGTCGATGCCACCCAGATCAATAAATGCACCGTAGTCGGTGAGATTCTTGACGATACCGCTGAGCACCTGCCCTTCGTGCAGGTTTTCGATCAGCTGTTCGCGTTCTTCGCTGGATTCTTCTTCCACCACGGCGCGGCGCGATACCACGACGTTGTTGCGTTTCTGGTCCAGCTTGATGACTTTAAATTCCAGTTGCTTGCCTTCCAGGTAGGACAGGTCGCGAACCGGGCGCACGTCTACCAGGGAACCCGGCAGGAAAGCGCGGACATCATTCAGTTCAACAGTAAAGCCACCTTTGACCTTGCCGTTGATGACACCCATGACGGTCTCGCCGGCATCGTAGGCTTTTTCCAGGGCAATCCAGGAACGGGCCCGTACGGCTTTTTCACGGGACAGGCGGGTTTCTCCAAAACCGTCTTCAACATATTCCAGGGCCACTTCCACTTCATCGCCAACGTTGACGTTGAGTTCGCCATTGTCATCGCGGAATTCGTCGGCAGAGATAACGCCTTCAGATTTCAGGCCGGCATTGACGACAACAAAATCGGAACTGACATCGACGACTTCACCGTTAATGATGGAGCCGGGACGCATCTGGGTCTGGGAGAGGGATTGTTCGAATAGATCTGCAAAGCTTTCGCTCATAATAAGTACTTTCCTTGGCGCTTCTGGCACTGCACCCGCTGGTTCAGCTTCGACGATAAACGTCCCTTTAGCTTAAAGGCAGCTAAAGTCAAAAGCTGCTTGCGGGTTCTCCGAAACGACTTGCCGCCTGGTTCATATATTTGTGGGAACAACAAGCGACCGGGTTAAAGAAAACGTTGTTACAATGTTCAAGTTACAGTGTTCAAACTACTTCAAACTACATTGTTTAAGTCTGCGCATCCGCCGGCACGATACCGGGCAATGGCAAACCGGGACAGGTATCGGGAGTTCGGTCCTGGTCCGGAATCAAATGATTCCAGTTATGCTTAAATAGGATAGCGGCCCTGATACCTGAAACTACACTCTACGGGTCCTTTTTACGCAAAAAGTTCCAATTTATCGGAACTGATGCGCAAATTACCGCGCAAAATAACAAAACACGTGCATCATTGAAGGAACGTCAGCGGCTGCGAAATAACGCCAAAACACGATCAACAACGTCGGATATGGTCATCTGAGTGGTGTCGAGCTCTACAGCATCGTCCGCTGCTTTCAGCGGCGCGGCGCTGCGTTGGCTGTCGCGCTTGTCCCGCCGGGCGATCTCTTCAAAAAGATCGGCAAGATTAACACTTAGCCCCTTCTCCATCAACTGGTTATAGCGCCTTTTTGCCCGTTCCTCGGCGCTGGCGGTGAGAAATATTTTCAGATCCGCATCGGGAAATACCACGCTGCCCATGTCACGGCCGTCCGCCACCAGCCCCGGCGGTTGTTGAAAGGCCCGTTGCCGATCCAGCAGTGCGGCGCGCACCGCGGGAATCGCCGCCACCGTGGACGCGGCATTGCCGGATTGTTCGGTGCGAATAGCCTGTGTCACATCCTCGTCACCGAGATAGATTGTCGTTTCCCGGCCGTCATCACCGGCGACAAACCGCGCGTCCAGCTCGCGCGCCACGTTTTCCAGCGCGCTAATGTCATCCAGGGGTATTTGCTGTTGCAATGCCGCGTAAGCTACCAGCCGGTACAACGCGCCGCTGTCCAGCATATGCCAGCCAAGGGCCTCCGCCACCCGGGCACTGATGGTGCCCTTACCCGATGCGCTGGGCCCATCGATGGTAATCACCGGCGCTGCCTGTTTATCGCTGCTCATCGCCATATATTACTACGTATTACGGCTATCGGGTTTGAGATTCGATGGTGAGGCCCGCTTCATTGGCCAGCGACACGAAGCCGGGAAAGGACGTATTGACGTTGGCACAGTCGTGAATGGTGATGTCACCACTGGCCCGTAGCGCGGCCATGGCAAACGCCATGGCGATGCGGTGGTCACCGTGGCTTTGCACTTCGCCACCACTTAACTGGCCACCCTGGATAATCATTCCGTCCGCCGTAGGCTGAGCATCAATGCCAAGTGCCTGCAGCCCATCCGCCATCACCTGAATGCGGTCACTTTCCTTGACCCGCAATTCTTCGGCGCCCGTCAGCACGGTGGTACCCTGGGCGCAGGCCGCCGCCACAAAAAGCACTGGAAATTCGTCAATGGCCAGGGGAACCAGCTCTTCGGGAATATGAATACCCTTTAACGCCGCGGAGCGAACGGTCAGGTCCGCCACCGGCTCGCCCCCCACTTCCCGTTCATTGCTGACGGTGATATCCGCGTCCATCGCATTGAGGATATTAATAACGCCCCGCCGCGTGGGGTTCATGCCCACGTGTTCCAGGGTCAATTCCGAACCGGGCGCAATACTGGCGCCCACCAGGAAAAACGCTGCCGATGAAATATCCGCCGGCACTTCGATACGGGTCGCGGATAACTTGCCGCCGCCCTCGAGACAAACCCGGTTATCCTCTCGGTCCACCGCGTAACCAAAGCCCGCCAGCATCCTTTCGGTATGGTCCCGCGTGGGCGCCGGTTCGGTCACGCAGGTCATTCCCTGCGCGTATAGCCCGGCCAGTAACACGCAGGATTTCACCTGGGCGCTGGCCACCGGCAACAGGTAGTCAATGCCTTTTAATGTGGCTCCGCCCTGGATCAGGATCGGCGCGGTACCGTCCGGCGTGGTTTCGATTTTCGCACCCATGGTTTCCAATGGATCAGTGACCCGGCGCATGGGGCGTTTCGACAGGGATGCATCGCCGGTCATGGTGACATCAAAGGACTGTCCCGCCAGCAACCCCGCCAACAACCGAATTGAGGTGCCTGAGTTACCCAGGTCCAGTGGTTGCGCCGGTGCTTTTAACCCGTGCAACCCCACGCCATGAACCACGACTTTGCCCTGATCCGGTCCCTCGATATTCACCCCCATGGCACGAAACGCCGCCAGTGTCGCCAGGCTGTCCTCGCCTTCGAGAAAGCCGGTGATTTCCGTCACCCCTTCGGCCAAAGAGCCCAACATGATGGAACGGTGGGATATGGATTTGTCACCGGGAACCTTTAAACGGCCCGTGAGTTTGCCGCCGGGTTTCACCTGAAATACGAGATCGGATGTGGATTGGCTCATGGTGTGATGTGTCCGGTTACTGCGATGATTAATAATAATTAATTGCTGG
>JASFMT010000498.1:0-3344 GCA_050117455.1 Gammaproteobacteria bacterium
GATACCATCGCAAAAAATGAAACAACCACCATTAAACATACGCAACATGGTCAATATTGTTTTGATATCACTATCTATCCACTTCAGGGCCAGATTGAGCCCGGTGTCGTCATCCTGATTGATGATGTGACCAAGAAAATGATGGCTGAAAACATGCTGATTCAAAATGATAAAATGTCATCCATGGGCGAGCTGGCGTCGTCTATGGCCCATGACATAAACACGCCACTGCAGTCCATTTTATTCGACTTAAGAACCTTTCAGCATTTGGTGGCCAACAGCCGTCAATACATTAATGAAACCAATAACAATGGTACGCCGGATAAACTCAGCAACCTGTTATCTGATGCCTATGAAAAAGGCGAAAAAGTGGCATCCATTGTTCAAAACCTGCAGGAATTCGCCCGCGGGCGCAGCGATAGAATACAGCTTGCCAATATGGTCGATGTTATGGAGCACACCCTCGAATTGGCGGGTAACGTATTATCGGCACCGTCGGGACTGAAGTTTTTAGACATCCAGATCGAACGAAACTATGAAGAAGATTTGCCAATGATACCCTGTTATGTCACCGAGTTTCAGCAGGCATTACTCAGCTTGTTTCGCCATGCCTATGATGCGCTGGGCCGGGTCACCGCCCCCGACCACAAACCCGTCATCAAGATTCAAATGAATGTCAGTTATGACACTTTCTGGATTAGAATTCAGCACAACGGAGTTGGTTTAACCAGTGAAGAGCTGATGTATTTGTTTGAGCCGTTCGTCCGAAAAGACACACCCGAAGCAGGTTACGATGCCGGTAAACGGCTTTCCTTTGCATACTTTATCATTACCGAGCAGCATCGGGGTCAAATCGCGGCGACCTCCGATATCAATGTGGGCACGACGTTTCATATACAAATGCTGCCAAAGTAAACTGACCAAAAGACAGGAAAGACGGAGGTCGCCAGAATTAAGGGAACATTCGCTAATATGATATCGATAACGCCGCTGTCACCTTCACCACTTTGCACCCTGCAGAACAAAACAAATCTTAAAGATTCTATACCCGTATAAAAACAAACCTACCGCAAGTAAGAATTTTCTGATTACCGCTATGTCTATGTGAATGATGACTTCTGAGGTATTGAGAGTCGAATTGGCATTCGCCGTTTAATGCCATTGTGGTGATATCGAATTGGTCAAAAAAACAGCTTAAGACCAATAACTTACAATATTAAAATTACTTATTTACCTATCATCGTCGAATCGTGTTTAAAGTATTTTTGCCGCATATTAAAAGTTTTTATTATTCGCCTGTCGACTTGTGTGTTTTTGAACAAGTTGTATGAGCTTGAACACGGCGCACATCAACAAAACTTCATTTAAATTAAGATGTACTGGCAAGATGCGACGTGAATGCGTAATATAGGCGGCGATTCGAGATTAGGGGAGGTCCTCATTTCTGACGGGTGAGGAGCCCAACAAAGGAAGTCTCGGGACCATAAATTATGATAAAAATTGCAAGGAGACCGGTTATATGATCACCAGCAACCCCATCGCTGATGTTTCCTCTTACATTTCGCCAATGGCCATGCAGATATACGTGATTGTCATGTTTATCTTCGTCGTGGGAGGAACACTCCTGGATGTCATACATAAGAAGAGCGCCAAGTACTTTTTCGAAAATGCCAAGAAGGCGGAAAAGAATCGCAAGCGCGAAGTGAGCGGCGGAGAAAAAATGGGTCTTGCCGTGGCCACTGTCACCAGTGAGGTACTCACCTCAAGCGAATTCTGCAACCCCAAGCGTCGCATGTCGCACCTGCTCACCATGTATGGTTTCATAATATTTATCGTCAGTACGATCGCCCTGGTATTTGCCTACCCGATGGGTGGCGGTCCTACTATCTGGCCAATTCTGTGGCACGTGGGTGCAATAATGGTGGCCGTGGGCGGCTACTGGTTCTGGTTTTCTATTCGTGTGGACGTTTCCGCGGAAGGCCACAAGTGGTATGAGGTTAATCTTCGCGGCGACCTGTTTATCGTTTCTTTATTGTCCACGGTGACTTTCGCGTTAATCTGGTCTTTCAGCCAGTCCGGTAATGGCGGTGCCTGGGCAATCCTGTTCTTCTGGCTATTCGTTCTCTCGGCCACCATTCTGTTCACTACCGTATTGTGGTCAAAATTTGCGCACATGTTCTTCAAGCCCGCTGCGGCTTTCCAGAAGCGCGTTACCCGGGCTGATGGCTCAAGAGAGAATCTGCCGCCGGAAGACTACGACCTTTCAGATCCCGAAGTACAGGCAAAATTTCCAGATATCCCGGAATATATGGGCAAGAATCCTCAGTACATGGGTCTGGGTATTAAGCGTGAAGCTCCGCGCCATTACTAAATTAACGATAGGGAAGGAGAATAAAAAATGCCAACTTTTGTATATATGACTCGTTGTGATGGCTGCGGTCATTGCGTCGATATTTGTCCGTCGGACATCATGCACATCGATAAAACGCTTCGTCGTGCTTACAACATTGAACCCAATATGTGTTGGGAGTGCTACTCCTGCGTAAAAGCCTGCCCAATGCATGCCATTGATGTGCGTGGCTATGCGGACTTTGCTCCACTGGGTCACTCGGTACGCGTACACCGTGATGAGGAAAAAGGCGTCATCGCCTGGCGCATCAAGTTCCGCAACGGCAAAAAAGATATGGATCTTCTCGCGCCAATCACGACCAAGCCGTGGGGCACTGGTTACCCTAATCTCAAGAGCGAGACTGCGCCTAGCCAGGAAATGCGCGACGGTGAACTGTTATATAGCGAGCCTAAATTCATCCGCATGGATGAAGGTGGTTTACATACACTGGAATCAAATGGCTTGGAGATGAAAGAAGGGGTGTACTACTAATGGGCTACAAGACAATTATTGAAGACGGAATTGACATCCTGGTTGCAGGTGCAGGTCTGGGTGGTACGGGTGCTGCGTTTGAAGCCAGATACTGGGGCAAGGACAAGAAAATTGTCATTGCGGAGAAAGCCAACATCGATCGTTCTGGTGCGGTGGCCCAGGGCCTTTACGCCATTAACTGTTACATGGGTACCCGTTTCGGTGAGAATAACCCGGAAGATCACGTACGTTATGCGCGTATCGACTTAATGGGTATGGTGCGTGAAGACCTGGCATTCGATATGGCGCGCCACGTTGACTCCACAGTTCACAACTTCGAAGAGTGGGGTCTGCCGATCATGCGCAACACCAAGACCGGCGCCTATCTGCGTGAAGGCCGTTGGCAGATTATGATTCACGGCGAATCCTACAAGCCAATTGTTGCCGAAGCGGCAAAGAAATCAGCGGACAAGGTATACAATCG
>JASFMT010000499.1:0-3337 GCA_050117455.1 Gammaproteobacteria bacterium
AACGGTATGGCAAAGAACACACCCCACAATCCCCATAATCCGCCGAATACCAGTACCGCGACAATGATCGCCACGGGGTGCAGATTAACCGCTTCGGAAAACAACACGGGCACAAGAAGATTACCATCCAATGCCTGAATCACGCCGTAGGCAACAATCACCCAGATAAAATCCGGCCCCCAGCCCCATTGGAAATAAGCAATCAACGCCACGGGGATGGTAACCGCCGCCGCACCGATATAAGGAATAATCACTGATATACCAACCAGCACCGCCAGCAACAGCGCGTAGTTCAACCCCAATACCAGAAAAGTCACATAGGTAACCGCACCCACAATAAAAATCTCCACGAACTTGCCGCGAACATAGTTACCAATTTGCTGGTCCATTTCCTGCCAGACCTGGGCTGCCAGACCGCGCTCCTTGGGCAGAAATTTTTTCACCCAGTTAACGATCAGATCTTTATCTTTTAGAAAAAAGAACATCAATAACGGCACAAGGATTAAATAAATCACCAGGGCAAACAACACAGGGATGGACGCCAGGGAAAAGGACAAAAAGGCCTGACCGAAATTCGTAATTTGTTTACGAACCTCGCTTATGATTTCATTAACCTGGGTTTCCGAAAACGCCTGGGGATACATTTCGGGGAGACGCAATAATACCTGTTGGCCTTTGTCCAGTTGCCGGGGCAGTTCCTGAATTAGTTGCGTGAACTGTTGCGACAACACTGGCACCAGGAGCAAAAACAACAAAAGCACCGTTAACAGAAAAAGTATGAATACAAAGATGACGGACAACAGGCGGGGTACATTGTAACGCTCCAGCAATCCCACCACCGCCTCCAGCATATAAGCCAACACGATGGCGGTTAATATGGGCGCCAGCATACCACCCATAAATATAACGATGAGCAATCCCAGTATCAGCAATACTGCAAGAATGACCGCCTGCGGATCGGAAAAATTACGGTGATACCAGTTTTTAAAGACGTCGAGCATACAGGATTATTGCCTTGGTTTATTCTTTTGATAGATCGCGGTCGCCGTTAATCAGTGCTTTGTAATGGCTTTCAAACAAGATTTCAAGTTCGTTGATCACCTGCTCCGCTTCATGCCCGTGCATCACGTGCTTGGTCATCAACATGGACGTTTCATTGAACAGCTTGTCGCGATCGAGCATGGGATAGCTGGCAGTCAGGCGCTTAATGGCGCCTACCACCGTTTCTCCCTCCGGGCGTTCCAGCAGTACCGGCTCCGGTATGGGTTCCGGCTCACCGCTATCTTCGCCTCGTTGTGCCAGAAATTCCGCGAACTGCACCAGGGTTTGCTGTTGTTCCGTTGATAACTTCGCAAATTGTTTCAACAGCTTCTTTTCGATGGCTTTCATGACGTCAGCTTCGGTGTTTAAGTACGTGATACCGCATTGCAATCAGCGTGATGTGGAAAGAATAAACGCATTGGCGTCAACACATCCAGACCAGCTGATTCAGCGCTAACTATTATTATAGCGCCTTGCATCGATATGGTTCGACTCTCTATTGCCTGCGGCAATCAAAAATATACAGCCTGGTGACTCATCGAGGCTGGATTCAGGCTCCAACGTTAAACGGATATTGGAAAAGATCGGCAGGCGAAGCCGTATTATGAATAGTAGTGAGACGAGCCCGAAGAAGAAAACTATATTTCCGCAGTTTGATGCGTTTCGCAATAATTGCGCGCAAACTCCAGCAGCTCTTCCATGGCGCGCTGGCGAAATTTATGTTTCTGATGAACGAATGAGAACGGCCGCTCCAGTGGTGGGTCCAGTTCCAGAACTTCCACCGTACCGAGCCGGATTTCCTTGGAAAGGGTTGCACGGGACACAATACTGACACCGATACCAGCTTCAACAGCGCCTTTCAGCGCTTCAAGACTGCCCAGCTCCATAATCACTTTTAACTGGCCGGCGTCAACACCCGCCTCGCGCAGATAATCCAGAATCACCTCCCGGGTCCCGGAACCTTCTTCGCGGCAAATATAGGGATACTCGACCAGGGTATTCAGTTTAATTTTTTCCTGTCCGGCCAGGGGATGACCCGGAGGAACAATAGCCACCAGGCGATCGGTCCGGCACACTTCCACGGAGAGATTTTTGTTGGTGACCGGCGCTTCCACCACCCCCAGATCGATGACGTTATGTTCCACCATCGATACGATCCCGTCGGTGTTGGAAACCTTGAGCCGTAGATTCACATCCTTGTACTTGGCCTTAAACTCGCCAAGCAAGGACGGCAACATATATTCAGCAATGGTGGTACTGGCCCCCAGGATGAGGACCCCACTGATTTCTCCGGTTAACTCGCGTACAGAGTTTTCCAGTTCGTTATACAACTGAAAAATTTGATCGGCGTATTCGTAAACTTTTTGACCAGCATCCGTGAGACTGATGCGATTGTGGGTCCGGTCGAACAACCGGGTGTTGAAATGCTCTTCCAGTTGCCTCACCTGGAAGGTTACCGCAGGTTGAGTCATGTGCAGCGTTTCTGCCGCTTTGGTAAAACTCAGCAGCCGTGCAACCGTATAGAAAACGTGAAGTCTGCGATCTGCCATGAATACTAACCTTTATTATTTGGTGATTTTAGATACAAATGATAATAGCAATTAATCTTTATAATAGAAATGTTTAATGAATTATAGTATATCTTTGTGGGTATAAAGGAACCATCAACCTGCTATTAAAGCTGTGTATTTGTTCATTATTTAGCCATTTTCTGGCGCCCTCACTTGGCCTGGCAATAATCACCGTTTGCATTGCCGCGAGCCCTCTCCACTGACCTCTACCGCCTGCCCCTAATGGCACTTAGTTAAGGCGTAATTCAGGATTTTCGTCATTCCGGCGAAGGCCGGAATCCAGCGAAAACTACCACTATTGTAGATTCTGGATCCCGGCCTTCGCCGGGATGACAGCGGTTCCAGGCTTAACTAAGTACCATTCCCGCCTGCCCCCTCAATCTGCTGGTCTGCGCCAATGAGTGAATACGTGATCCCGATCCCTGCGAAAAATGCGCGAACGACAAAAATCCAGCAACTATATGGCAACACCCGGCCAGTAAAGAAAATAACCAAAATGTCGATGATTAGTCAGTGGTCCGGGTTATAGCGGTATGGCGGCAGATAGTGTGTTTTGTACCACAGGCTGCGGAAAAAAACGCTGCAACAATGCCCGTTTCCTCGATAACGGGTATAGAGCAACATCGGTCAACAGATTCATCATTGAGAGGAAACCTCTGGCCATGAGCAAAGTCACCAAAAACTCTCTGGCAGTTAAGTTTGCGATTCCACTGTGTGCGTTCACG
>JASFMT010000500.1:0-3337 GCA_050117455.1 Gammaproteobacteria bacterium
TACGCCTCGGCGTTTGTCGCGCTCATGCGGGCCGCCGATATACCGGCAAGAATCGTTACCGGCTATTTTGGCGGTGAGTTTAACAACATTGGCGACTATTTTATTGTCCGCCAGTCGGACGCCCATGCCTGGGCAGAGGTATGGACAGAGGACCAGGGCTGGATTCGCGTCGATCCCACGGCGGTGATTCCACCCAATCGCGTTGAACAGGCCCAGTTCCGTGACCGGTTCCGGCAATCGGCACGCGCGGGCAGCGATGAAGAAAGCTGGCTGAAAGCTTCGTTACAGGAGCTGGGATTTCTCTGGGACAATGTCAATCATAGCTGGAATGACTGGGTGGTCGGTTACACTCCCCATAAGCAGCAGTCTTTTTTCAACTCCATCGGCCTGGACAAGTTTTCCGTCAACGCCCTGGTATTTTTGCTGTTCGGCGGCATGGGAGTCTTTATCCTGATTATTGCACTGCATCTATCGGGACGCACCATTCGCAAACCGAAGAAAGTGAACGTCCTGTTCCGGCGCTTCTGCAAAAAACTGGCACGGCACGGCTTTCGGCGTTCACCCTCTGAGCCGGCGCACGCTTATGCGCAACGGGTGGCAACACAGCGCAGCGACCTGGCGCAGCAGGTTTATGAAATAACATCGTTATACAACCAGATTCGTTACGCCCCGCTGCCATCGGACAATGCCATGGCGTTGTTGGCGCAACGCATTCAACAATTCCGTCCTTGATCGGGCAAAAACATAGCCACCAGATCATCAAGAAACCGAAAACCCCGTTCGGTAGGTTTGATGGTGTGAATATCCCACTGGATTAATTCTTTTTGCTCAGCTTGTTGCAGGGCATCACCGGCAACGGTTATCGGTAAACCGATGCGTTCTTCAAACATCTGCGTCGAAAAGCCTTCGGACAATCGCAATGCATTCATCATAAATTCCAGGGGAAGATCACCGCGGGATAGTGTTTTTTCTTCAATGAGCGGTGAAGCCTCCAAAGCTTTCGTCATGTAATCGCGGGGATGCTTTTCCCTTGCCAGGCGCACCACCGATTGTGCGTTAACATCTGTTAACTTGCTATGGGCGCCGGCACCAATGCCGAGATAATCACCAAATTCCCAATAGTTACGATTATGCATGCACTGACGTCCGGGCTTTGCATAGGCTGACACTTCGTACTGATGATAGTCCTGCTCACCAATCAGTTGTTGGGCTTGCACCTGCATGTCCCACCTTTCATCGTCGTCCGGTAACGCCGGTGGCTGGCTGGCAAATAATGTGTTTGGTTCAATGGTGAGTTGGTAATAGGACAGGTGTTCCGGCGCCAGTTGCAATGCGCGCTTAATATCCTGAATAGCATCATCCCGGGTTTGCCCCGGCAATCCATACATGAGATCCAGGTTTATATTGTCAAAACCCGCCGCACGCGCCGCTTCAAGCGCCGCTTGTGCTTCATTGCCGGAGTGGATCCTTCCTAACTGCTGCAACTGTGTATCGTTGAAGCTTTGCACGCCAATGGACAGTCGGTTTATACCCGCGGCGCGAAAGCCCTGAAACCGTTCCATGTCGACAGTCCCGGGGTTGGCTTCCAGGGTAATCTCGGCATCCGCATTGAGCATCAACCGCGCCCGCAGGGCCGACAATAATTGATCGTAAAAATCCGGCGACATTGTGCTGGGGGTGCCACCGCCGATGAAAACACTAACAACCCGCCGTCCCCAAATGCGTTCCAGCCCCTGTTCCAGATCTCGCAGCAATGCTTCCAGATAGCGGTTTTCGTCAATGGTGTCCCGCAGCGGGTGGGAATTAAAGTCGCAATACGGGCATTTTTTCACGCACCATGGGATATGCACATACAGGGATAACGGTGGCGGTGTTTTGAGATTCAGCATCCAACTTAACTCAACAGCAGGAAATAAAAGATTCGTGTCTTAATTTGTCGGTGGATTTTACAGTATTTTGGTGAGTGACAATGAAGCCAAGCCCGAGTATCCGGATTATGAATATTTTTGCCCTGCAAGTCATTGATTAATATACATACAACCCGGTATACCCCTTGATATTCATGGTTGTCGGATAAATTTACAGTTTTCGCAAACTAAACAGCAAAACACTCTTATCTTCTTGTTTTAATTACCAAATAAATACTGGCATCGTTATTGCAATTTTTAGGTAACTGGTCAATATTTATTCGATTAGAGACCAACCAAATTTCACGAATCCATGGGATTCACGCGATATATAATTTTTTTAAGAATCACTTTGAGGCCAAAAACAATGAAATTGTTCAACAGAGTATTTGCAGCGTTGGTACTGGCGATCTTCACCCAGTCCGCTTTTGCGTTGGTGATTGATACTACCGGTTCAACAGGGGGTGAAGTCGGTGGTACCCCGGTCAACATGCCATTGTACCAGGTAACCATTGAAGGCGCCGGCGATGTAGGCCAGTCCTTTGGAATGAGCTACGATTTTACGCTGACACAGAATGGTGTTACTGAAACCATATCGGCCGAGGCTAACTACACAGTATTAGGCTTCGAAAATGGTCAAATCGACCTGGGCATCTCCATCTCGAATAACAGTGATCCCACCGTGTCCATTCTGTCTTTTGGATTTAACACTTATCCGGACGTCATGGGCGCAACCATATCTGACGCGGGTACCGTATTCGACTCGGTTTCCATGGACACCAATTTCCCGGGCGGCTTTAATCCCATTGATATTTGTGTTTATGCGCAAAACTGCACCGGCGGTGCATTTTTTAACGGCCTGTTGTCTGGCGATACTGACTCGCTGGTATTGAGCCTCGAAGGTGACTTCACTGCCAACCAGGACTTTATCCTGGATACTTTTGCAATGAAGTTTCAGGGCGAGCTGGCTTCCTATGAGTTGCCGGCCTCAGTACCGGAACCGGGCGTGATCGCACTGCTTGGCATTGGTTTGTTGGGCCTGGCCGCTGCACGGCGCCGTGTCTAACGTTAAGGCTAAGATATACCAAAAAAGCCCGCTAGAAGCGGGCTTTTTTGTGTCATCTCGTTACGTTCCCTTCACATCGTTTTAAGTAAATTTACTGGAACCACCAACTGTTTCTCACCACGACGGTAGCTAAAGATTCCGACGCAGTAGCCGTCATATTGTGTAATAGCCTGCTCGGCAAATACCAACAGTAACACGCTAACATTTAGCGAGAATACAACGATGAAAGGACTATGCATCTTAGCCCTGATGCTAATGGTTCCAGTGAGCCATGCCCAACAGATCCAGTTTCTGGAACAGAAAACCGCATTCTGCTATTCCAAAAAAGCGCTGGCAAAATACCTGAATCACGCTGAACAACGCA
>JASFMT010000501.1:0-3329 GCA_050117455.1 Gammaproteobacteria bacterium
CGGGTTTCCTAACGCGGCCAGCAGCGGATCCGTAATGCGCGTACTGTTGGACAGGTAGTCCCTGATTTGCCGGGCGTAATCGTCGATTTGCTCCAACAATACCGGTGCAAAATTTACAACTGCTGCTGCGTTGAGGATGTTCTCCAGGTGCGCTGCCATGTCGACATAATCCTTAATGGCATGCAAATACGTCCATGGCAGGTAATAGTCACCGGATAAGCGGTTGTTGTAAACCGGCTGGTGCATATGCCAGCAAATGACAACATTCAGCTTGTTACTTTCGGACATAATGCAGTTCTTGGCCCAACATCTCGGGTATCACTAATACGACGCCTTCAGGTGAAACATGAAAGCGATCCCGGTCTTTCGCCAGGTCCACGCCAATTTCCATCCCATCGGGAATCATACAACCTTTATCAATAACGGCTCGTTTTATTTTACAGTTGTTGCCGATTTCCACATTGGGCAACACCACCGAATCATTTACTTCGGAATAGGAATTAACACGCACGTTAGAAAACAGTAACGAATGCCGGACAATGGCACCGGAAATAATACAGCCGCCGGACACCATGGAGTCCACGGCCATGCCGCGGCGGTCATCATCGTCGAAGACGAATTTGGCGGGCGGCAGTTGTTCCTGATAGGTCCAGATGGGCCATTCAGAGTCATAAAGATTCAGCTCCGGGGTGATGCCGATTAATTCAAGATTGGCGCTCCAGAATGAATCAACCGTTCCTACGTCACGCCAATACGCGGAATTGTTACTTTGCACATCGCGAAACGGATAGGCAATCGCATTGTAGTCGGCCACCAGCTTGGGAACCACGTCCTTACCAAAATCATGGGACGACTCGTTGTCGTCAGCATCTTCAATTAGAACTTTATAGAGAAACTCGGCATCAAATACGTAAATCCCCATGGAGGCCAGTGCCACGTTGGGATTATCCGGCAAGGGTTGCGGCTGTTCCGGTTTTTCCAGAAAGCCTTTCACCTTCCAGTCACGGTCCACGCTCATCACCCCAAAAGATGACGCTTTTTCCACGGGTACTTCAATACAGCCCAGGGTGATATCCGCCTTGGTATCCACGTGCGCGGCAATCATGGGGCCATAGTCCATTTTATAAATATGGTCCCCCGCCAGAATCAACACGTAGTCCGGTTCGTGGTTGCGCAGGATATCAATGTTTTGATAAATCGCGTCGACGGTTCCCGCGTACCATTGTTCCTGAATACGTTGTTGGGCCGGCAGGATTTCCACGAATTCCCCGAATTCACCACGCATAAAATTCCAGCCCCGGTGCACGTGCTGGATCAGTGAATGAGATTTGTATTGCGTCAGCAAGCCGATTTGCCGAATGCCGGAATTGACGCAATTCGATAACACGAAGTCCACAATCCGGAATTTCCCGGCAAACGGCACCGCCGGTTTCGCCCGCCACCGGGTCAGATCCTTGAGACGGGAACCCCGCCCCCCGGCCATGATCATGGCGAGGGTATTTCGTGTTAATCGACTTACGAACCGTGGTCTGTGGTGCGTACGCATTCGGCACTCCTTACTTGGCATATTTCCCGGCAAACGCTCAGTTTGTTTGAATTTCTATAATTTAGTTTGCGTTTATTGCAAGATCTTGAATATCAACGCTTCCGACCCTGAAACATTGATCCAGGTTACCGATTTGATTCATAGTTTTGTGTTAGCATATATTGCGTTAGTGTCGGTGACAAAACAAGAACATAACGAAACTTCTTTTGTCATAAATTGATTTTCCGCAACAGCATTTAGTTTAGTAACTATTATGGACAATAAAACTGGTAATTCAGACACTTCATCGACTGCGCGCTCTTTAAACAGTCCGCCAACAGCCAGCGGCAGCGCCCTTAGCGATCCCGAACTCATCAAGATCACCCAGGCCCGCCATCACGATCCTTTTTCAGTGCTGGGCAAACATCAAAAAGGGGCCATGGACGTCGTACGGGTGTTTTTGCCTTCTGCAAGCAACGTCAAGCTTGCTGACATTGACGCCGAAATGGAACGCATCCCAGGCAGCGACCTGTTTGAATGGCGTGGCGACGCGGGCCAACTTCCCACCCATTATCAGTTAAAATGGACGGACAACGCGGGTCATGCACATACTATCTATGATCCTTACAGTTTTGCGCCGCAATTGCCGGAATTCGACCTGCACTTGTTCTCCGAAGGCAAACACTGGCATGCCTACCGCATACTGGGTGCTCACTGCAAAACGGTGGACGGTGTCGGCGGGGTCCTGTTCTCCACCTGGGCGCCCAACGCCGATCGCGTCAGCGTCATTGGAAACTTTAATCAATGGGACGGCCGCGCCCATCCCATGCGCAGCCGGGGCGGCACCGGTGTCTGGGAGTTATTTATTCCCCATCTTGGTGCAGACGAACTTTATAAATTTGAAATTCGCAGTAAAAGCGGCGCGATTCTGAAAAAAACCGATCCCTATGGCCAACATTTCGAAGTACGTCCGCAGACCGCTGCCATCGTTACCGGGGATCCATCTTACCAATGGCAGGACGATAGCTGGGTCGAACGGCGCAAAAGCAGCGACTGGCTGCATACGCCCTTTACCATTTACGAGGTTCATCTGGGCTCCTGGCAACGGGATGAAAACGGTGAGTTTCTCAGTTACAAGGAACTCGCCCACCGGCTGGTGAACCACGCACAGTCCTTGGGCTTTACCCATATTCAGTTATTGCCCATTACCGAACACCCCTTTGATGGTTCATGGGGCTACCAGACTACTGGCTACTTCGCCCCCACCAGCCGCTTCGGCTCGCCCGATGAGTTTCGTTATTTCGTGGACTACTGCCATCGCCACAATATTGGAGTACTTCTTGACTGGGCACCCGGTCATTTTCCCAAGGATGCCCACGCCCTGGCCGCCTATGACGGCACCCCCCTTTACGAGCACGCTGATCCGCGCCGTGGCGAACACCGCGACTGGGGCACGCTGATTTACAACTACGGCCGCAACGAAGTAAAAAACTTTTTGTTGTCCAGCGCCCTGTACTGGCTGCAGGAATTTCACCTGGACGGACTGCGCGTCGATGCCGTGGCCTCGCTGATTTATCTGGATTACTCCCGGGAACAAGGCGACTGGATTCCGAATATTTATGGTGGCAACGAAAACCTGGAAGCCATCGAGTTTTTACGCGAACTGAACACCGTCGTACACGGCGAGTTTCCCGGCTGCTTAATGATTGCCGAAGAATCCACTGCCTGGCCCCAGGTGACCCGACCCACCTGGCTTGGCGGTTTAGGGTTCAGTATGAAATGGAACATGGGCTGGATGCACGAC
>JASFMT010000502.1:0-3328 GCA_050117455.1 Gammaproteobacteria bacterium
CTCGTCCCTGCTGGACCATTAAATGTTTCATCATAGGCGCCCGCCGTGGTCGGAAAATCAGGTGAGCCGGTTGAGCCAACAACATATACATTTCCACTTGAATCGACCCTTACGCCATACGCTGATTCACGTGCACTACCTCCCAAATAACTCGCCCATATGATGGAAGAGCCGTCTGCACTGATTTTTGCGACAAAACCATCGGAGTCATCATACGATGCTCCTTGCGGGCTGGGCTTTACACTTTGAAACGTATTCGCGGTGGCGGGAAAATTACTCGAATGCGTGGACCCAACGATGTAAATGACACCCTGGCCATCGATAAATGCCCCCTGGACTCGTTCGTACAGGCTGCCACCAAAATAGGAGGTAAAAGTCTCGTTGACGGTATAACTAGTGCCGGAACCACCATTGCCAGGTTGATCGGTACCGCCATCTCCCGGTTGATTGGTACCGCCATCTCCGGGTAGGTTTGGCGAATCCTGATTTGTTGGTGGTTCATTGGAATTGGATGGCGAATCGTTGCCTGAACTACAGGAAATTAACCCAACCAATAGTGAAAACAACGCAATCCTAACCAAGAAATGCAACTTCAAATCCCCCTGCGTCTAGTCTTTCCTAATTGATAACTCCATGAAACTACGAAAGAAAACATCGCGAGAAAGACTGCCGGCTACTGCAATGATGTGGTGAAATCTGCCAAACTGACAATCTACAATGTAATCTTTAAGCTACTGAGAAGCAACCCTAAGAATATGAATTGAAGCGGGTATTTAAGGAACCTGTGATCAATGCCCCATCAAACAGGCAGGTCACTGAGATCGCCGACTACGACGACGCCAGGATCGAAGGATGTAGAACAAATTGAATTCTCGGTAGGGACACGGACCAAACCGGGTCGGAGCCAGGAAGCGAATCTTGCCACAACACAACAACAGGGTATGTAGCCAGAGTTTATGCAAACTCAATTGATGAGATTTAAATTATCTTTTCTGATATCAAAATAGGCAATTGAAGAGCAATTTTCGGCGACTAATTTAGTTGTTTCTTTTCACCATTAGCATGTTATACAGGTCCGGGCCGAACTGCCTCTTGCTGTGTTATAATTACTTGCCATCCGGCGAGATTCTGGAGATCCCCGATGAAAAATGAAATAATCAAGGTACGCATCACCCAGAGTGGCCAACTCATCGACGCCCTGATCTACAGCAAACGCGCCTCACAAATTGAAGTCGTCATCGGTGAAGGCCAGCACAGTGTCAAATGCGCACTTACACCCACAACAAACGGCCGCGCCTATGCCGGGAGTGTCATGGGGCGTGAAATTGTGTATGAGAGAGGACCTGAACAGGTACAGGCTGATATTGATGCTGCCAAGCCATCGACTCGACGAAGATGATCATTTAGACAGTCTAAATACGGTATCGATATTTTATAACATATGTTAATTAGAATTCTCGTTGGAAAACCCTAAACTTTTAAATAAAAAATCATCTAATAACCAACATCGTTAAACAATTTTCTCTACTGTTGGCAACAATTACCTGGCAACCAATATTCTTTGACCCGAATAGCATGACACCACATGACCGAGATATTGGGCGCGCAGGCAGAGTCTAATTCGATAGTTTATAAGTGACCCATAGGTAGCTCACGTTTACTTTAACTCATTGCCCCCGCTGGAGAGTGGTTGGGCCGCTAACTATTTTTTCTCATTCGGCTTTTTTTCGAGTTTGGCAAAGTTAACAGCGTCCTGAAGTTTATCATAGCGGTGTTCCTTGTAACAAAAAACCAGTTTTGGCTCGCTGGTAATACCGTATTGCGCCATCAATGCTTTGTCATCTTCACTCATCATTTTTCCTTCCGGGGTTTGTGGAAACATGTTTACATAACAACTAATCTTTAAAATCCTTATCTGTAAGCACCAGTGCAAAGCGCCGTTTTCTGCCACTTGCATAGATTTGCTCCGCCACTTCAACGATGCGATCGCGCGCAGAGTCAAATGCCTGAAGAAAATCCGTTTCGCCACTATTGATCTCCGGGCAAAGTCGCTTCAGGGCACCAGCTTCCACAAAAAATGAAATTTCGATGGTCCTGTCATATCCCCAAAACTGAACACGACTTTTGCTCGCATCAAAACTGCGGCTGGGATTAAGGAAACTTAACTTCATCGTCAAACTCTTCTATCAGTTAATCTAAAAGCCCTTTGTTACCATTCATGGCGCTTTTCCTGGCAGCCTTGGCCGCTTTCTTTTCTTTAGGGGTTAAAGCCGGTTTCTTTTTTGTCTCTTTGTTACTTTTCTGTGATTTACTCATGGTTATTCTCCTGGTAATAGACACTAATTCCACTGACTAAAAAAACAAAAACATGACCCTGGTAGACATGCAGCTCCGCCCATTGGAGGACAAATCTCGCGCCACACAATACAAGTCATAAGATATTGAAAAAGTTAAGGGGAAGTGGCCCGTCCTATGGGGACCAGATGGAGCCCTTTGGCATGAGGGATGCCTGGAATAGTCTGGGGTAATTATAGCACGAAGTGCATACAGATATCGGAACACCAACTAAAATGAAGCATTTATATTTAATATAATTACCGCCACAAGCGCCAGTTACATAACCATCCTGGTCATTATCAACCGCGTACTCATCGCTCAACAAAGAAAGATCGACCCTTTTTATTTCCATAAAACCTGCTATTTGATCGTATTTTAGACGATAAAGCGTTCATACGGGTCATTTGTGTGATAACCTCTCATATTCTACGTAAATGATCATACTGATTCCGGCTACCAATGCATGATCGAATAATTAGCCGGATACCTACGACTAGCAGATCGCAACATATCCCTAGTTTTCATCACCTTAGAATCATTGGCAGACCGATTTTGCTCTTTGAATCTCGCTGCCCGCCATGAGCGCCTGAACAGAATTTTCAGGTGTTTTACCTTTTATCAATCTGCTCAAAGATTGCACCTGGAAAAATCAATGCAAATAGAAATTATAACCACCCCCAATGAAGCATTAAAAGAAAGTGGATTTGGTACATCCGTGGCGTGCAACAGTGTTTTAAGCGCGGTTCAGGAACTGGGTTATTACGCCCGCTTGTGCGTGTGCCGAACAAAACAGGATTTGGATAAGGTCGTCGAAAGAAAGCCGGATCTCGTGATACTTGCCGTGAAGTACCTTCCTGTTACCCATGAAGATGACATCTGGTTATCGGAGTATTTCGCACAGCACAAGGTTAACTTCACCGGCTCATCGAAAGACGTGTTGGAATATGATTCCAACAAAGTCCTGGCCAAAACGCACCTGGCCAACAAAGGT